>DASPSK010000328.1:0-15582 GCA_035623975.1 Acidimicrobiales bacterium
TCGTAGATCTGCACGACCGTGCAGCGGAGTGCCCTCAGCCAATCGAGCACGGGCTCAACGCTCGTCTCGTCGAAGGACGTGGCGAAGCCGAGGACAGGCCGCTCACCGGGGTGGGCGCCCACGGTCGTCATCTCCTCGGCGAGGATCTTCCCGTCCGCGGCCACGGCCTCCATGACATAGGTCCCGCTCGCAAGGCCCTCGAGGCGGGCGACACCCTCGACGACACCCTCGATGACGCCCTTCACTTCCTCGCCTGACGCTCGCCGGGCGAGGAGGCCGGTGGTGCCGGCGGGGAGATCCTCGAGGATGACGTCTTCGCCCGTTGCGTAAAACGTGCGCACGTCCGAGAGGCTCACCTGATGCCGCCGAGGGAGACACCGGAGCGGAACCAGCGCTGGGAGAGGAGGTACACGATCACGAGCGGCACCGTGGCGATGACCGAGGCTGCCATGAACGGCCCCCACTCGGTCCTGCCTTCGGACTGGATGAAGAGCGCCAGCCCGATGGGCAGGGTCCGGTGCGAGGTGGTGTGGATCAAGGTGAGGGCGATCACGAACTCGTCCCAGGCGAAGTTGAACGTGAACATCGCCACGACGGCGACGGCAGGAAGCGACAGCGGCACGATGAGGCGAGTCAGCACCCGGAGCGTGCCGGCCCCGTCGAGCCGGAAGGACTCCTCGTACTCCCGCGGCACCCCTTCGAAGAAACCACGAAGAAGGAAGATCGAGAAGGGGAGGTTCGTGGTCGTGTAGATGAGGACGAGACCGGCGAGCGAGTCGACCAGATGGAGCCTCAGCATGAGAAGGAACTGGGGAATTATGAGCTCGACGCTCGGCACCGCGAGGCTGGCGAGGAAGAGGTAGAAGATGACTTCCTTCAGGGGGAACTTGTAGCGGGCGAAGGCGAAGGCGGCGAGGGAGGCGAAGACCACGGTGAGAGCGACTGTGGCGATCGACACGAGCAGGCTGTTGAAGAAGAAGTGGCCGAAGCTGTTCTTCGTCCAGGCCGAGACGTAATTCGCCACGAGGGGGTGAGTCGGGACGAAGGTGGCCCCGTCCACGCCGATGAGCCCGGTCGGCTGGAACGACAGGGAGACCATGTAGAAAAGGGGCAGCATCGAGATGGCGGCGAAGACCACGGCGATGAGAAGTCGCGTCTTCGTCCAGGTGCGGACCCCGAAGAGCCCAGGCCGCCGGGGAGCCTTGGAGGGACGCGTGCTCTGAGATCGGGCCACAGCCGTCTCAGTCCTCCTGCCGGCGCAGCACTTTGATCTCGAGAACGCTGAAGCTGAAGAGCACGACGGCAAAGAGCGAGGCGATGGCGGCGGCGTAGCTGAAGGCGAGGAAGGAGAAGGCCTGCTGGTACGCGTAGGTGAGCAGCACCTGGGTCGAGTTGTACGGTCCGCCGCCCGTCAGCAGCGCAACCGGGATGAACACGCCGGCCGCCCCGATGACGAGCAGCACGAGCACGAACATGATCGACGGGCGGATGGCGGGGATGATGACGTTGCGCCAGATCCGCGGCTCCGAAGCGCCGTCGACCCGCGCGGCCTCGACGAGCTCTCGAGGGACGCCGTCCAGTGCGGCGAGGAAGATGAGGAAGGACCAGCCGACGCCCTTCCAGATCCCGAGCAGCCAGATGACGGCGTTGCCGGTCCAGGTCTGGGCGAGCCAGTCGATCCGCACGGCGTGACCGGCGAAGAAGCTGAGGAGGGCGTTGGCAGGGCCGTCCCCGGCGGAGAAGGTGTAGGCGAAGATGTAGCTCACAACGACCCACGACGTGATGACCGGGATGAAGATGAGTGCCCGCCAGAGGGTCGCGCCGGGCAGGCGGTCCGTGAGCACGGCGGCGGCGAAGAGCCCGAGGGCCATCTGGGCCGGGACCGTGATCACGACAAAGAGCAGGGAGTTGAACGCCGCCGTCCGTATGACGGGGTCGGAGAAGATGGCGGTGAAGTTCGACCAGCCGACGAACGGGTTGGTCGCACCGGGGAGGATGTGCCAGTTGTAGAAGCTGATGTCGAACTGGCGGAAGATCGGGTAGACGGTGAAGACGGCGTACATGAAGAGCGCCGGGACGAGGAGGAGATAGGGCGTCAGCAGCCTCGTCGCCCGGCCCGACCGGTGAGCGCGCCTGGGGGCGGCACCCGGCGACAGGGTCGCCGGGTGCCGCTCGAGGCTTGCTACTTGGCTCAATGGCTCACTTCCCGTGCAGCGCGAGGTTCGAGGCCAACGCTGCGTCGAGGAGCCCGGCATCGACCGAAATCTTCCCGTCGATGATTTCCTCGAGCTCGGACGAGAAGATGCTGTCCATCTTCGCGTAGTACTGCGTGACGGCACGCACCACGGCGGTCTTCAGCTGCTGGGTGAAGATGGCGTCGTAGGGAACCGCCTTCACCTCCGCCGTGGCGTCGGTCTCAAATGTCGACATCTGTCCGGCCTTGGCCATCTCCAGCTGCGAGAAGGGCGACTCCAGGAACCGGGCGAACTTCACCGCGTCCGCGATGTGGTGCCCACCTGCCGGGATGATGGCGTCCTCGCCTCCTACCGTCGAGAGCGATCCGGCGGGACCGGACGGGAAGAGCGAGATGCCGTAGTCGTGGAACGGCGGGGAGTCGCCGTTGTAGGTGGCAACCGCCCAGGGACCGTCGATGTACATGGCGTACTCGTCCTTCGGGAAGCCCTCCTCACCAGAGACGGCACCGGAGCCACCGCGGAAGTCACTTCCGATGACGCCCTCCTTGAGGAGCGAGTAGAGCGCCGAGACGGCGGTCTCGGTGGCAGCGCTGTCCATGAAGCCCGTGGCCCTCGTGTAACTGAGGTTCGTGAAGGATCCTCCCTCGCTCCAGATGTAGGGCGCCACGTTCCAGATGTCCGTGCCGTCGACACCAAGGCCGAACTGACCCTTGGACTTGACCGTGAGCTTCTTCGCATCGGTGAACATCTGCGCCAGCGTTGTCGGTGGCTTCGTGATGTGGGCGGCAGCGAAGAGAGCCTTGTTCCAGAACAGCGCCTGGGTGTTCGTGTCAAGCGGCAGGGCGTAGAACTGGCCCTTGTACTCGGTCGTCAGCAGAGGGCCGGGCAGCGCCCCCTTGACGGTTGACTTGTACCAGGACTGCTTGCCGACGTTCAGCAACGTGCCGTCGGCGGCGAGCTCCGGTACCCAGGCGATGTCCGAGCGCATCACGTCGGGTGGATCACCTGCGGCCACAGCCGTGAGATAGTCGCCGAGCAGGTCGCCGTAGGGAATGACATCCGAGACCACCGTGATCCCGGGGTTCTCCGATTCGAACTTGGGGATGACGATGTTGGCCATCGTGCTCGCTTCGGTGTCCGTCGTGTTGTAGGCGTTCCAGAACTGGAGGGTGACAGTCCTGGGCGCCACCTGGGGTCTTGGGCTGGCACTCACCGGGTTCGCCAGGGCGACCATTGCTCCCCCGATGCCGAGCACGACGCAGAGCGCGACGACCCGTGCAACCCTCCTCCCGCTTGTTGGTTTGCGGGTACTTCGTGACATCAACTGCTCCTTTCGTTGGGTTCTGCCTGGAGGTCGTTGGGTTCACCGGAGTCGGTGGAGCGATCGGTGGAGCGATCGAAGGAGCGCTCCGGGGCGGCGCTCGCGAGCGCGCCCGAGAGGATGACGAACATGGCGTGTGACCAGAGGAGCTCCTTGGCCGGATGTCCCCAGCTGGAGACCCACTCGCGGTACATCACCGGGTCGCGGTGTTCGCCGCCGTACTGCTCGCCGAGACGTCCTTCGACGTCGAAGTGCCCGGCGATCCACTCGTGGTGGACGCGGGCGGAGGCGATGTCGCCCAAGGAGGCGTAGTGCCAGCCGAGGGAGGCGCTCAACAACGGCCAGGCCCCGCCCCCGAAGTACGTATCTCCGGGATAGCGGCGGATTCCGCCCTCGAACTCGAGACGCCCGGCGATCTCAGCGGCCGTCTCGACCAGGGCGGGGTGAAAGGCGTCGACGAGGGCGAAGGGCACGGACAGCCAGATCGAGGAGGCGTCAACCTCGCGGTTTGCGCTCGACTTCTCGAAGCGCCCGGCACGGCGGCCACGCTCGAGCACGACCGCCTGCACCTCTTCGGCCCGATCGGCCATGTCGGCGCGATCGAGCAAGCTGGCGGCGGCCATAAGGCCGCCGTAGGCGCAGGCCAGCGTCGAGGTGTGGACGGACTGACCGTCCTCTTCCCAGACGTCGAAACAGGGGGAGAGGGCGAAGGTGGCAAGGTAGCGGGCCGTGCGCTCGACGCTCGGAAGCGCCCGCTCGGCGACGTGCTCGGTGCCGGATGCGTGCAGGTGCTGTTGCAGCGACCACAGCCAGATGCCGTAGCCGTCCATCTGGAAGTTGGGCCAGTTGTCGGCCACGGCCAGGCCCGCGAGGCTAAAGCGGGCCGGTGGCATCTCGGCGGGCTCGAGCTCGCGTCCCGCTCGGTGCTCACGCATGGCGGCCTCCATCGCCGGCGCGATCCCCTCGAGGGCCGTGACGACCCAGTCGTGGTAGCGAGCGGACGCCCCGAGCTCGCCGATCCGATCGAGGGCGTGCGCGACGAACGACGCGTCCCTGAGCCAGCAGTAGTGGTACTGGGGGAAGTCGGGAGAGGCGATGAAGGCGCCGCTCGGCTGCTGGTTTGCGAGCATCGCCCGCACGCTTGTCTCGACGAGGTCGGCGTCCTCGCCATAGGGGCCACCGGCGCGCTCGCGGGCGGGATCCAGCCCGTAGCCGCGGCGACGGTCGGCCCTCATGCTCCCAGCCAGTGCCACACGGCGCGTCGCTGCTCGTCAGGACCGGGGAGGTTGAACAGCTCGCGCAGAGCGAGCGTCGCCGCCCCGGCCGCCCAGGCGTCGTTGCCCCAACTCTGGGTCTTCACCTCGAGGTGGCGGCCAAGATCGGCGAAAGCCTGCGTACGCACGGCGGCGATTGCCGGTGCGAGGAAGGGCTCTCCCAGCTCGGTGCCCTCCCCGCAGATGATGAGCAGCTCCGGGGCGAGCAGCGAGATGACGTTGGCGAGCGCCAGCCCGAGCTGGCGCCCGGCGACATCGAGCACCTCGACGGTTGCCCCGTCTCGGGCGGTGGCCCGCTCGACGAGCTCCTCGCGGGAGACCTCGTGGCCGAGGCGCGCGGCCAGGCGTTGGCGAAGCGCCCGCTCGCCGACGAACGCCTCCAGGCAGCCGAACCGTCCGCACTCGCATTCCGGCCCGTCCGGGTCCACCACAATGTGCCCGAACTCGCCGGCGCCACCCGCGGCTCCGCGGTAGATGGCGCGGTCGATGACGATGCCGATCCCGACGCCCCGCCCGATGCTGAGGGTGACGAAGTTGCGGGCGGCGATCCCTCCACCGGCCCACTTCTCAGCCACGGCCAGAGTGTTCACGTCGTTGTCCACCAACACCGGCAGCCGCAGCTTTTGCCGCAAGGGTCGGGCGAGCTCGACGTCGTCCCATCTGAGCAGGTGAGAGAACGTGCAGACCCCGAGGCTCGAGTCGATGATGCCGGGAAGACCCACGCCGACACCGAGGACCTTCGAGCGGGTGATACCCGCCTGACTGAGCGCCTCGCGAGTCGCCTGTTCGATGGCGGCGATCGCCGCCGCCGGCTGCCCGACAAGGGTCACCACCGTCTCGACGGTGACGACAACCCGGCCGTCCAGGTCGCAGACGACCGTCGTGAGACCGTCATCGCGCAGCTTGATGCCGACGACGTAGCCTGCCTTCGGCTCCAGCTGCAGCAGGATGGGCGGGCGGCCTCCGCTCGAGGGTGCCAAGGCCACCTCGGAGAAGATGCCCCGGTTCAACAGGTGACGGACGATGCCGGACACGGTCGGGGCGCTGATCTGGCTTTGGCGAGCCAGATCAGCGCGCGAGACTGGGCCGAAGCGTCTCACGAGCTCGATCAGCAGGCTCACGTTGAGGTCACGAATGAGCGACTTGGAGCCAGGGCGACCAGGTAGTTCGCTCACGCGGGCACCCACACGGTCGCCGGGCAGCCCGGAGGAGGCGAGCCCCGTCCTCTGCTTGACCGCATCCACGCCCTGTTCCAATTTGCCCCCCTGGGCAATTCAGCCTTCCGCGAGTATCTTTGACAATTAACAAAAGTAAGTAGTTCGGCCACGTGTGTCAACAACTTTTTTGGGGAGGCCGCTATGACGAGGCTGGGGATGATTGCGGGCACGCTGCTCCTGCTGGCGCTCACGGCGTGCAGTTCCGGGCTGAACGCCGTCCCGAGCTCGACCGTGCTGACGACGACCGCCAAGCCGCTCGGTACGAGGATCTCGTTCCCAGTGAACAAATTCGGGATCATCAGCGTGACCGTGACGAGCTACCAGCAACCCGTGCCGGGAAACGCCGCCACGTTCACCACCCCGCCTGCCGGCGACGTCTTCGGGGTGATCGACGCCCAGATGTGCGCCGGGCCTCACGGCTCGCCGAAGGGTCCGGACACGACGGACTTCACCGCCTACACGGCAAAGGGGGCCTCGGTCCTCGTCGACCTGACCAACGATGCGACGTCGCCTGCTCTCGACAACGTCAGCTCCCTCGGCGCCAACGAATGCGCCGAGGGCTCCATCACTTTTGACGTTCCCAAGGCTGAACGCCCAGCCTCCGTGGAGTACGCCACCGTGGCACGATGGACGATCCCTCCCGCCTGAGAAAGCGGTCCCGCGGCTCTCCCTGAGTGAGGCAACCGATGAGTGAGGCAACCGATGGGTGAGGCCACCCTCGCATCCAGGTTCCAGGCATCGGCTGCCGCCACCGTCGACGACCTCCTCCGGCTGCAGCCGGAGTGGGCCACGACCCTCGGGGACCACCGCTTCGACGACAGCATCGAGGATCTGTCGGCCGCCGGGCGGGCCGACACCGCGCAACTGCTCCGGCGTCGCCGTTGCGAGCTCGACTCGCTCGACCCGCAGCGACTCGATCCCGAGGACCGGATCGACCACCGCATGCTCGTGGGCGAGATCGACCGGCTGCTCTTCGAGATCGACGAGCTCGGCGCCGCCAGCTGGGACCCACTTCTCTACGGCGTCGGCGAGGCGTTCTACCCGCTGCTCACCCGGGACGTCCTGCCGGTGCCGGAGCGGCTGGCGGCCATCGCCGCCCGCCTCGACCGTGTCCCCGAGCGCCTCGAGCTAGCGCGCCGCCAGCTCGAGGCTCCTCCCCGTGTCCATGTCGAGACGGCTCTGTCTCGGCACCCCGGCACCGTGGCCATGGTCGGCGAGGAAGTGGATCGGCTCCTGGCGGCGGAACCGAAGATGGCCCCTGTGGTCCAACCGGCCCAGCGCCGGGCGCTCGCCGCCCTCGATTCGTACGCGACCTACTTGCAGGAGCTGCTGGACGGCCCGCACCGGGACCCGCGGATCGGCCCGGAGCTGTTTGCCCGCCGGCTACAACTCAGGCTGCACTCCCCGCGGTCCCCCGAGGAGCTTCTCGCCCAAGCCGAGCGGCGAATGGGTGAGATCGACGAAGAGCTCGAGGAGGTGGCGCGGGCGTACCTCGGGCGTGACCATGGCGGCGGGCCGGCCACGCGAACGGCCCTCGACCGGGTCGCCGCAGACGCCCCCGACGACGGCACCGTCGTGGCGTCCACCGAAGCGGCTCTGCGGCGCTGCACTGAGACCGTGCGGGCGCTCGGCATCGTGTCGATCCCTGACGACCCGTTTCGTATCGAGACCATGCCGGTCTTCCGGCGGGGCATCGCCGTCGCCTACTGCGACCGCGCAGGGCCGCTCGAGGAGGGTGGGGAGTCTTCGTTCGCCATCGCCCCGACCCCGAACGACTGGAACCCGGAGCAGAAGGCGTCCTTCTACCGTGAGTACAACAGCGCCATGCTCATCAACCTCACGGTGCACGAGGCGATGCCAGGGCACATGCTGCAGCTGGCGCACGCCAGGAGGTTCCGAGGCTCGACGTTGGTCCGCGAGGTCCTCTGGAGCGGCACCTTCGTGGAGGGCTGGGCGGTGCAGGCGGAGCGCATCATGGCCGAGGCGGGACTCGGCGGGCTGCCGGTTCGACTGCAGCAGTTGAAGATGCAGCTGCGCATGACGATCAACGCCATCCTGGACGTGTCCGTGCACGCCGGGGAGCTCCGCGAGGAAGAGGCGCTCGAGCTCATGATGACCCGCGGCCACCAGGAAGAGAGCGAGGCGCGGGGCAAGTGGCGGCGAGCGTGCCTCACCTCGGCCCAGCTGTCCACCTACTTCGTCGGCTACTCGGAGCTGGCGGAGTTGTTCTGCGAGCTCGGTGGGCACCCGGACTATGACGAGATCCTGGCGCACGGGTGCCCCCCGCCGACGCTGCTCGCCGGGCTGCTGGCGAGATGAGCGGAGGAGGCTACCGTGAGCGAGGATGAGGACCGGGAGCGAGGATGAGGACCGGGAGCGAGGATGAGGACCTGGCCGGAGCTGAGCCGTTACGGCTCGTTCGCCCCGGCGAGCTGAGGGCGGACACGGCGCAGACGGCCGGCATGCGACGGAGCGAGGCGATCTCGGGCGCCGCCTGCGGCTCGCGCGCCCTGTGGATGGGGGAGACGCGCATGGCGCCGGGGGCGATCTCGGCCAACCACCATCACGGGCACTCGGAGACCGGCATCTACGTCAGCGCAGGGCGACCGGTGTTCGTGATGAGCGACGGCGCCGGGGGCGAGCGCAGGCTCGAGACCCAGCCGGGCGATTACGTGTTCGTGCCCCCGTACGTCGCCCACCGGGAGGAGAACCCCTCGTTCGAGGAGGAAGCCGTCGTCGTGATCGCCCGCAGCACCCAGCAAGCCATCGTCGTCAACCTGGGTGACTCCTCCCTGGGGGCGCCGTCTACTCCGGCGAGCCCGGCCTGAATCAAGGGGCCTGCCCGAGGCGAGCGAGGAAGTCTTCGCCGCTGCGCGGGGCGATGAAGAGCCCCTCGGCCTCTGCCAGCAGGGCTCCGTCCAGCTCGCAGGTTCCCCGGATGGTCCGTTTCCGGCCCTCCACGCGCTCTACGGACGCCTGCAGCCTGAGGGGGCAGTTGAGGGGCGTGGGCCGCAGGTAGCGGACCGTCAGGACGGCGGTGAAACCCGGGCCCTGCTGGGCGAAGCCCAGCAGCTCGTCGAACACGGCCGCGATCATGCCCCCGTGCACGTGCCCGGGTGGGCCTTCGTAGGCGGGACCGAAACAGACCTCGCCTTCGATACGGGCACCTCCGGTTCCTTCGACGGCTCTGAGGGTGACCGGGGGCGCGATGGCGTTGCTGCGCCCGCTCACGGGGCTGAAGGCGACGAAGTCGCGAGGGAGGAGACCGGCTTCGCTGATCTCCCATGAGCGCTGTCGCTCCGGGAGCCGTTCCAGCCGGTCGGCGAAGACGGCCGCCGCCTCGGCTGCTTGCTGGAGCTCATAGGCGGGCGCCCGCACGACGGCGAGCCGCTCGATGATGCGGCGCATCTCGTCGGCAAGACGGGCAGCGGCGTCGCCCTGGTCGGTGTCAGCCATGGTCGTTCTCGTCCTTTCGGAGTCGGGTTGCCCGCTCGGCGCCTTGACGGCCCTTGCCGCCGGACCGTGCATCGGCACGCCGGCCCTCGGCGGTGGGCCGGGGAGGCACGAGACCGTGACAAGCGCCTCGGGCTCTCACGTGCCCGATACGCCGGCGAGCAGGGAGGCCGGGACGGGGGCGACGGTGCAGGCGAGGGTGGCCGAGCCACGGCCGACGGTGAGCTGCATGCCGCAGCGCGGCACGACGGCGCTCGTGGCAAGGTCGATGTCGAGCAGCTGGAAGCCTTCCTCGCCGAGGGTGAGCACGTGGCCGTCGGTGAGGCCGATGGTCGCAGGTACGAGCAGCGGCCCGATGCGAACCTTGACGGTATCGGGTCCGGAGAGGACGACATCGTGACCCACGGCGCGGGAGAGCTCGGCCGCGGTCACGGTCACCTGCACGGCGGCGCTCGAGATGGCCGTCACCTGAACCCGGCGGTGGGCGAGGAGGAGGTCCCGGTCTACCTGCACGCCCTGGGCGGAGACGGCGACGTGGGCGAGATCGAGCTTGCCCACGGGGACGTCGACGAGCTGGACATCGATCGCGTCGACGCTGCCGTGGGCGAGCAGGTCGAAGAGAAACCCGGCCGAGCCGACCTGCACGGCCACGCTCTGGGCGGCCGTCCTCGTGCGGATGGCGTTCGCGAGCTGGTGGGCGGCGATCGAGCGGGCCGCCACATCGAGGCCGACGTAGGCGGCGCCGAGCAGGATGATCAGCACCAGCAGCCGGCGCAGGTAACGCCTCCAGCGACGACCTACCGGCACGAGGGCGTTCCGGTCACCAACAGCTCGGCAGGCGGCCGCGCCACGGACGAGCCTCTTCGAGCTGAGCGGCGAGCGACAGCAAGCTCGCTTCGCCTGCCGGGCGACCGATGAGTTGGACGCCGATCGGCAGGCCGTCGGGCGTCCAGTGCAACGGGAGCGAGATGGCGGGCTGCCCGGTGACGTTGGCCGGTGCCGTGAAGGGCGTGAAACGCTTCTGGGCGTCGAAGTCCCGGTCCGGCCGGGCGTCGTCGCGCAGTCCCCCCACCAGTGCCGGCGGCTGCGCCAGGGTGGGCGTGAGGACGGCGTCGTAGCCGGCCGTGGCGACGATGGCTCGCCTCGCCGCCAGCTGGGCCGTGGCGAGCGCCTCGACCGCTTGCTTCCCGCTGACGCAGCGTCCCCGCTCCCGGAGCCATTGCGTGAGCGGGCGCAGCTCGAGCTCCCGTGCTTCGGGGACGGGGATCGTGGCGGCGCCGACCGTCCAGATGGTCTCGAACGTCCCCACGAGATCAGGCTGGAACGGGCGCGGGCAGTCCTCGACGTCGTGCCCGAGCTCCTCGAGGAGCGCAGATGTTTCCTCGAAGGCGGTGACGCAGGCGTCGTCGATCTCGGCGTCGGCGATGACCGGATCGATGTAGCGACCGATGCGCAGCCGCCCGACGGGTACTCGCGTGGCGGCGAGGAACGTCTCGCCCGCAGGCAGCGGGGGCGCCCAGTACGGATCGCCCGGCATGACCCTGGCCATGGCGTCGAGCAAAGCAGCCGCGTCGCCCACCGTTCGCGCCAGCGGGCCGTTCACGGCGAGCCCGGCCACGTCCGCCATCACCGGGCCCCCGCTCACCCGGCCACGCGACGTCTTCAGACCCACCAGGCCACACACGCTTGCCGGGATTCTTATCGAGCCGGCGCCGTCGCTCCCCTGGGCGAAGGGAACGAGGCCGGCGGAGACGGCGGCGCCGGCTCCACCGCTCGAACCGCCGGCGGAGCGATGAAGAGCAAAGGGCGTCCGGGCCGGCGGGGCGACGTCGGGCTCGGTGTAGCAGGGCAGCCCGAACTCGGGGGTATTCGTCTTCCCCAGGCTGATGAGGCCGGCATCGGACAGCAGGGTGACGACGTGGTCGTCAACGGGCGGGACGAAGTCGGCCATCACGGCGCTCCCGAACTTCGTGGGCACGGCCGCCGTCAGGTTCAGGTCCTTGATGGCCGTCGGCACTCCGAACAGCGGGGGGAGTGGCCCGCCCTCGAGCAGGCGGGCCTCCGCCCGCGCCGCCTGGTCTCGGGCTCGGTCGGCGGTGACCGTCACGAAGGCGCCGACCGCCGGGTCGTGGGCGGCGATGCGCTCCAGGTAATGATCGACGAGCTGGCGCGGGCTCACGTCCCGGCGCCGAATGGCAGCTGCCTGTTCGAGTGCGCTCAAGTCGTGGAGTTCGCTCACCGAGGGCAACGTAGCGGTTCAGCCGAACACTCCGAAGACACCCTTGGCGCGCATGGCCTCCCAGAACTCCGGGTCGTAAGCGCCCTCGGGATTCGCACGCACTTCGCGGTCGAGCAGCTCGGCGTCCTCGCCGACGAGGATGCGCCAACGGTTCTCGCGGACACCGTCGAGGATGATCGTGGCAGCGTCCGCCGCCGTCGTCGGAGCCGCGTCTCGGAACATCTCGCCCATCATCTGCACGGCCTTGCGCAGGTCGTCGTCGGAGAGTGCCTCGACGGGGAGGCCGCGGGCGGCGAGTTGGCTGCGCACCCCCGCGAGATGCTCGGCGTCCATCGACTCGGGCTCCTGGCCGTGCGCCCTGCCCGAGTTGATGACGATGGAGGTGCCGATGTGACCCGGCATCACGACCGAGGCGCGCAGATGGGGTGCGTGGACCCGGAAGTCCGCGATGAGCGCCTCCGTGAAGCCGCGGATGGCGAACTTGGCGGCGCAGTAGGCCGTGTGGGGGGTGAGCGGACCGATCGACGCCCACAGCCCGTTGAGGCTGCTCGTGTTCACGACGTGGCCCTCGTCGGCCGCCAGGAGGAGGGGCAGGAAGGCTCGCGTGTTCAGGTAGACGCCGCCCCAGTCGACCGCGAAGGTCCGCTCCCACTCACCCCGGTCGTCGGCGACGAAACTGCCGCCCCCGGCGATGCCGGCATTGTTGAAGAGCAGGTTGATGTGATCGGTCTCGAACCGGGACGCCACGGCGTCACGAAAAGCCAGGACCTGCGTCTCGTCGGAGACGTCCGCGGGAAAAGTCGTCACGCGGGTGCCCGCGGGCGCCCCGTCGTGTGCGAGTCGCTCGGTCTCGCCCATGGCTTCGCTCGACACGTCGCACGTGGCCACGTGGCATCCCGCCGCCGCGAGCTGGCGAACGAGCTCCCGGCCCATACCCGTTCCCCCGCCGGTCACGACGGCGATGCGCCCCTCGAACCGCTGCATGCACCTACCCCCTCTGGATGGACTGCCCGCACCCTAGGCGAGCGCAGGGTCACCCGGCCGCCTGGGCGCCGCCATCGCACGAGGCCCGCGTGCCAGGACCTCAGGGCTCCCGCCCGCACACCGCCCTGACGAGCTATGCGGACAGGCGGGTGGCGTCGGTGCCGGCAGCCCTGATGCGGATGAGCAGCTCGTCCAGGCTGAGGCCGCAGGCCGTCGCCATGGCTGCCACCGTGAAGAAGGTCGGCGTCGGGACGAGCCCGTGCTCGATCTTGCGCACCGTCTCGATGGACAGGCCGGCGCGGCCCGCCACCTCTACGGCGCTCCGAGACCCGCGGGCGGCGCGCAGGGCCTCGCCGAGAGCGGCGCCCCGCTCGATCTCTTCGCCGGTCAGGCGAGCACGAACCATCCGATAAGTATACCGGTATTATTATCGAGCATGAGGCGGCGCCACGAAATCGAGCTGAAGACGCCGGCGCAGATCCGCCTGATGCGAGAAGCCGGCAGGCTCGTCGCCGCCACGTTGTCCCAGGTCCGCCGGGCGTCCGAGCCCGGCGTGGCACTGCTCGAGCTGGATGCCCTCGCCCGCCGAACGATCACCGATGCGGGTGGGAGGCCGACGTTCCTGCACTACCACCCGGGTTTCGCCCCGTCGCCCTATCCGGGGACGATCTGCACATCTGTGAACGACGTCATCGTGCATGGCATCCCCGACGCCTACCGCCTGCGCGAGGGCGACCTCGTGAGCATCGACTGCGCAGCCCACGTCGAAGGTTGGTGCGCGGACGCCGCCATCAGCTACGTCGTCGGGCCGGCGAGCCCGGCGCAGCTGAAGCTCATCGAGGCAGCCACGATGGCGCTCGAGGCCGGGATCGACGCTGCCCGCCCCGGAGGGCGCCTCGGGGACGTCTCGGCGGCGATCGGCCGCGTCGGGCGCAAATTCGGCTACGGAATCCCGGTGGGCTTCGGCGGGCACGGCATCGGGCGGGCGATGCACGAGGCACCGAGTGTTTCCAACACGGGCGTGCCCGGCACCGGCATGCGACTCCAACCCGGCCTCGTCCTCGCCCTCGAGCCGATGTTCATGGCCGGCGGCGACGACCGCTTCGACATCGACGCCGACGGCTGGGCACTGCGAACGAGCGACGGCAGCTTGGCGGCGCATGTCGAGCACACCGTGGCCATCACGAGCGCGGGGCCGGTCGTGCTGACGACCGCCGACGCCGAGCCCTCAGCCGCGGCGCCACGGCCGGTGCGCGGGTAGTCAGTCGCTCAGGTCGTCTTGACGATGAGCACGGCGCAGCCTGCGCTGTGGGCGACGCTGTTCGGCACCGAGCCGAGGATGCGGCGGTGCATGCCCTTGCTCCCGACGACGATGAGGTCCGCCTGCAGCTGCTCGGCGAGGGAGACGATCACGTCGGCGGGTGCGCCCCTGCCGGCGTGCTGCTCGATCGTGACGCCGTCCAAGGTCTGCGCGGTCTCGGCCAGGGTGTCCTCTGCCTCTTGGGCGAGCAGGGCGTTGCCCATGCCGGAGTCACTGGCGGCCACGCCTGCGATCGGCACCGCCATCGCCCCGGCGCTCTGCTGGTAGGCCTGCACGAGGTGCAGTGTCGCTCCGCAACGCCGGGCGAGGTCGGCCGCGACCGCCACAGCTTTGGCGGCTGTCTCGGAACCGTCAGTTCCCACGACGATGCTCGAATACACGGCGGCGCCTTCCTTCGAGGTTCTGGCCAGCGACTCTATCCTCGCGGGCACGTGGCCGCACTTGCCCAGCTCCGGCTGGTGCGACACCGCCGAGGTAGCCTGCCGTCCGTGGTGCAAGCCCCCGCCTGCCTTCGGCCGTGGCTCCGAGATGGCTGAAGTCGAGACCGTCCTCGGTCCGGTCGAGGTGGCCACGCTCGGGCCCATGCTCATGCACGAGCACGTCTTCGTCCTCAGCACCGACTACGCCCAGAACTACGGCCCGGGAGCCTGGTGGGACGAGGAGGAACGGGTCGAGCACGCGATCGGCAAGCTGCGCTCCCTGCACGCCAAGGGGGTGACGGCCATCGCCGATCCCACGGTCGTCGGTCTCGGCCGCTACATCCCGAGGATCCAGCGGGTGGCGGCCGCCGTACCGGTGCGCATTGTCGCCGCCACCGGCCTTTATACCTACGGGGACCTCCCGTTCCCGTACGCCAACCGCGGCCCGGGCTCCATGTTCGGCGGTGCCGAGCCCATGATCGGCGACTTCGTGCGCGACCTGCGGGAGGGG
Source organism: Acidimicrobiales bacterium (assembly GCA_035623975.1). Classification (GTDB taxonomy): domain Bacteria; phylum Actinomycetota; class Acidimicrobiia; order Acidimicrobiales; family Bog-793; genus JAKACA01. The sequence goes on from DASPSK010000328.1 coordinate 14,935, forward strand.
ATTGCCGACACGGGGGTGAGGGCGGGGTTTCTCAAATGCGCCGTCGAGCATGCCGACGTGTCGCCCGGGGTAGAGCGGGTCCTCCGGGCCGTCGCCAAGGCGCACCTCGAGACGGGGGCGCCGATCACGGTGCACACGTCGTCTGCGGAGGAGACAGGTCGTTACGTCATCCGGGTGCTCACCGAGGAGGGTGCCGACCTCACGAAGGTCGTGATCGGTCACGCCGGCGACTCCAACGACCTTGCCTATCTGATGGAGCTGGCCGACACGGGGGCGTTGCTCGGGATGGACCGTTTCGGGATCGACTTTTTCAACCCGATGGCAGAGCGCGTCCGCACGGTGGCGGCGCTCGCCGCCCGTGGCTACGCAGACCGCATGGTGCTGGCGCACGACGCCTCCTGCTGGATCGACTGGTTCGGCCCGGGCGTGCTCGCCATGCGGGAGGCCCTCACGCCGAACTGGCACTACGAGCACATCTCCGACGACGTCCTGCCGGCCCTCCGGGATACCGGTGTGAGCGACGCCCAGATCGACCTCATGATGGTCGACAACCCGAGGCGTTACTTCACCCCCCGACCCTAATGGCAGGCCAGCCGCCCTCAGCCGGCTCCTCCGCCGCCAACCGCCCTCAGCCGCCCGTGGTGTGGG
>DASPSK010000332.1:0-4724 GCA_035623975.1 Acidimicrobiales bacterium
CAGCTCCACCCGGAAGACTCTGCTGGCGCGGCCGCTGAGGAACACCGAGGGGGCCAACGGGTCTTCGCCGTGCAGCTCGACCACGAGCGTCCCGCCGGGGTTGTGAACCTCCACCCGGGAGGAGACGAGCCCGGCGGCGCGGGCCGCCGCCGCCGCCGCGCAACTCCCCGTGCCGCAGGCTTGCGTCAGCCCGACGCCACGTTCCCAGACGAGGAGGTCGAGCCCTCCCCGGCCGTCGGGTGCGACGACTTCGACGTTCTGCCCGCCAGGCTCGGCCTGCTCGAGCGACCGGCCGAGACTGGCGATGTCGACGCCCTCGAGCGACGAGCCCGTCATGACGAGATGCGGGTTGCCGGCGTCTACGCGCCGCGCCTCGAAACCCCTGCCGAGCCGCGGAGCCGTCCTCGCCTCGCCGACCTTGAGATCGCCCATCTCGGTTCGCACGGCCGCTCCGCCATGGGCGGTGCGCTCGAGCACCGTGACGAGCCGCGGACCGGCGTCGGTCGTGACGAGCACCTCGGGGCCGGCAACGAGCCCGGCGTCGACGAGCGCGAGCCCCAGACAGGCGAGACCGTTTCCGCTCGTCTCTGCCCGGCCGCCGTCGGCGTTGCGCAGCTCCATGGTGGCGTCGGGTGGGCGCCCGCCGTTGGAGGAGGTGGCAGGGCGCACGACCATGACACCGTCAGCCCCGATGCCACGGTGCCGGTCGCAGATCGCCACGACGAAGCCGCTGTCGAGCTCGTCGGTGCCTGGAAGCCCGGCAGGGTCGAGGACGACGAGAAAGTCGTTGCCGTAGGCCTGGTACTTGAGGAGCGAGACCGTCACCGTCAACCAGTCTCGCATGAGGTTGCCGACTGGGCGCCTCGCCACCAGTCGAGCACCAGATCCGGCAGCTGCGGGTCGGAAGCGTCGAACCAGGTGACCCGCGGGTCGCGCCGGAACCAGGCCTCCTGGCGCCGGGCGAAGGCCTTGAGGCGCCGGAGGATCTCCGCGGTGGCCTCGGCCAGCGTCAGCTCGCCTTCGACGACCTCGAGCAGCTCGCGATATCCGATCGCCTGGCGGGCAGTCCGCGACAGCCCACCAGGGCGAGCCGCAAGCGCGGCCACCTCCTGCAGGAAACCCGCCGCCAGCTGCCGCTGCAGGCGCTCCTCCAGGCGCCCGTCGAGCGCCCGGCGCTCCAGGGTCAAGCCGGCGATGCGCACGCCGACCGACGGGTAGTGCCCGAGACCCGGGCCAAAGCTCGAGTAGGGCCTCCCGCTCCCGACGGTGACCTCGAGTGCGCGCAGGATGCGGCGGGCGTTGCCGGGCTCGATCCTGGAGGCGGCGAGGGGGTCGAGCGCACCGAGGCGGCCGTAGAGGGCTGTGAGCGTGGCGGGATAGGGGCCGGCGGCCAGCTCGGCGTCGAGCTGTTCGGCCACGGCCGGAAAACGACCCGGCAGCTCGAGGTCGTCGACGACGGCGCGGTGATACAGACCGGTACCGCCGACGAGGACGGCGAGATGCCGGCGCCGGTGGATTCCCGCCAGTGCCCGGCGCGCCGCCAGCTGGAATTCGGCCACGGAGAAGTCCGCAGCCGGATCGGCGATGTCGATCAGGTGCCACGGCGCCCCCGATGCGTGGGGCGTCTCCGTGCCGACGTCGAGCCCGCGGTACACCGCCATGGCGTCGACGGACACGAGCTCGATGCCCGCCACCCGACGCCAGAGATCGAGGGCGAGGGCCGTCTTTCCCGTAGCCGTGGCGCCGACGAGGGCGAGGTCGGTCAGTGGTCGGCCTGTCGTCAGGGCTCGGCGATCCCTTCAAGGCTGTCGTCACCGCCGGCGGGCTCTGCAGCCTCGAGCCGTTCCCGATCGACATCGACTTCGGGGCGATCCGGGCCTGCGGACACGGTGGTGCCGAGGGCGGGGGCGGGCCGCTTCCCGTTGCCGTGGCGGGGGCGGGACCGGCCCACGAGCTTGCCCTTCAGCCGGCTCAGCTGGAGCTCGGCTTTGTCGAGGGCGGCGTCGAGGGCGGCCGCCGGCCGGCCGGCCGCGCCGACGGCCCGCACGACATGGCCGTGGCCCTCGAGCTTGATCTCGCAGGTGACGGGATCGCCCAGCCGCCCGACGGGCGTGTTCGAGAAGCACACCTCGGCGCGCTCCATGCCCCCCAGGTACCGGCTGACCCGGTCCATCTTCCTCGCGGCTGCCTGCTTCAACGCGTCCGGCACCTCGAGGTGCCTTCCGAGCACGACGACCTCCATCGGCACTTCGCTCACGTCGGCTCCCTTCACCATCGCGGCCGTCCCTGCAGCACGCCGGCAGCACGATCGCTCACGGCCGGCACCGGGTGGCGGCGAGATTGGATGCGATGGGCGCGCACGGCTGACCTGGTCTTTGGCCCCACACTCGCCTGCTGAGGGGTTCACGCGCCCGACGTGGGCGACCCAGGGGAGCACCGTGGAAGGTGCCGGCTCCGGGTCCTGCCACGCCATCGGCGGCGCGCTTCGCCCCTTCTCCCCCGGGCACCGACAGCCGGTGCCTCGACGGGCAGGGCTTACCTCTAAGTCGCACCATGCTCAGCGACCACGAGTCGCCTTACGTGGGTCGTTTCGCCTGCGACTGGCATCGACTCGCAACCACAGACCCGTGCGTGTCCATCTACGCCCCAGTGTAGGTGGGCTGCCGACCTCACCGCGCCGCCCGCCTGCGTCAGACGGCCCAGGAAGCCAGATAGCGGCGCTGCGCCTCGCTCAAGGTGTCGATGGCGAGGCCCATCGTCGTCAGCTTCAGCCGAGCGACCTCACGATCGATCTCGACCGGCACGTCGTAGACCTCGGGCGCCAGCTCCTCGCGGTGACGGACGAGCCATTCGCAGGCGAGCGCTTGCACGGCGAAGGAGATGTCCATCACCTCGGCGGGGTTGCCGTCGGCGGCGCCCAGGTTCACGAGACGTCCCTCCGCCAGCAGGAGGAGCCGCCTGCGCTCGCCGACGACGAATTCCTCCACCATCGGCCGCAGCAGGCGGTGGCGCCCCTCCGACAGCTCGGCGAGCGCCGGCACATCGATCTCGACGTCGAAGTGCCCGGCGTTGGCGAGGATGGCCCCGTCGGGCATGCGGGCGAAATGCTCGCGGCCGATCACGTCGCGGTTGCCGGTGGCCGTGACGAAGATCTGTCCGATCTCCGCCGCCGATTCCATCGGCATCACCTGATAGCCGTCGAGGGCGGCCTCGAGGGCCCGCAGCGGATCGACCTCTGTCACGATGACCGACGACCCCATGCCCCTCGCGCGCTCGGCGACGCCCCGGCCGCAGTTGCCGTAGCCGGCGACGACGAAGCGGGCCCCGGCCATGAGCGTGCCCGTCGCCCGCACGATCCCGTCGAGGGTGGACTGCCCCGTCCCGTACCGGTTGTCCGCAAGCGTCCTGGCGGCCGCTCCGCTCACGGCGACGATCGGATAGGCGAGCGCCCCGGAGGAGGCGAGCGATCGGAGACGTACGGCGCCCGTCGTGGTGTCCTCCGTCCCCCCGATCATGCGGGCAGCCTGCTCCGGACGCTCGATGTGGAGGCGGGCCACGAGATCGCAGCCGTCGTCGACGGTGAGGTCGGGGGATCGGTCGAGGACGGCCGCGACGTGATCCCCGTAGTCGGAGGTGCTCTCGCCCCGCCGGGCGAAGGTGGCGACGGCGAAATCGGCCACGAGGGATGCGGCGACGTCGTCCTTCGTCGAGAGGGGGTTCGACGCGCACAGGCTCAGCTCCGCTCCTCCCGCCCGCAGGGCCCGAAGCAGGTTGGCCGTCTCCGCCGTCACGTGCAGGCAGGCACCGATGGCGACACCGGCAAAGGGCCGCTCCGCCTCGAAGCGGGCGCGGACCGTCCCGAGCACGGGCATCCTCTGGGAAGCCCACTCGACCCGGTCGCGCCCGGGCGGGGCGAGCGCCAGGTCGGCGACGTCATGGCTGGGCGCGCCCCGCGTCGCCGACTTCGGTGGTCGGCCGGGGGCGGCCGGGCGACTCGGCCTGGCCGATGGGCGCTGGCCTCCCGAGGTCGTCACGCCGGGGTCTCTGAGGCCAGGCGCAGTTTCAGCTCGGCCAAGGTGGGCACCGGGCCGGGATCGATCCCCTCTCGCGTGGCGAGGTGCAGGGAGACGAAGTCCCCGATCATGACGAGGTCGAAGAACCTCGCCAAATCGCCCTCGCCCTCCGCCTCCACGTCGATCACGCCCGCAAGCGCCTCAGAGGTCAGCTCGGCGAACAGATCGAAACCCCGCCGGAGCCGAGCATCCTCGAGACCGCTCCGCAGGTTGACGAGTGTGAGCATCTGGCGGGTCACGTCACCGTGCTGGCCGAAGCCGCACACCTCGTTGTGGCACACCTCCGGCTGCACGCCGAAGTAGGCGGGCGCCTTCGAGTTCTCGTTCACCTGCGTCTTCCACCGCCGGGCGGCAACGGCACCGAGACCGCAGGCACCATGGAACACCGGGATGGTCCGCCCGATCCGGCGGGCGACCTCGGCGGCGATCCCCCCGCCGGACGCCAGCGAAGCGCGCCGCTCCTCCAGCTGCTCGCACGCCCGTGAGAGCTCGGGCCGGACGCCGCGCAACACGCCGATCTGCTCGCAGGCGAGCAAGAGCGTCGAGACGGTGGCTCCGGCGGCGAGGCGCGGTTGCGAAACCGTTCTCAGGGGTCCCGATGCGAGATCCATCACCGTCCCGCCGGCTTCGGCCACGAGGCGGGCGAGGGGT
>DASPSK010000334.1:0-15889 GCA_035623975.1 Acidimicrobiales bacterium
TGGCGGTCGTCACCGACGGCGGCGGGCACGCGGCCGTGGCGGCGGACGTGCCCCACGCCGCCGGCCTCAGCGTGCCCGCCTTCTCGCCGGCGCTGGCCACCCGGCTCGCCGAGATCACGGCGACATCGGGGGCAACCGCCAACCCGGTCGACCTGGCCGGCGCCGGGGAGAGGGACCCCTGGTCCTTCGCCCGGGTCGTGGAGGCGATCCTTGCCTCCTCGGAGGTCGACTCGGTGCTCGTCTCCGGTTACTTCGGCGGTTACTGGCAGTACTCGGACGAGCTCCGCCGGGCCGAGCACGCAGTGGCCGGCGCTCTCGTCGAGCTGACGCACGGGTCGAACACACCGGTCGTCGTGCACACGATGCACGAAGGCGCCGACTTCTCCGATGCCCTCGTGCAGCTGCAGGCTGGTCGCCTCCCCGTCGTCACGCGGATCGAGGCGGCCGCCTCGATCCTTGCTCGCCTCCACGCGCGGGCCGCTCGCAGCCCGGAGGGGCTGCCGGAGGTGCTGCCGGCGGAGGCCCGTCCGGCCGAGGAGGGGTACTTCGGGGCCCGGCGGCTCCTGGAGGATGCCGGCCTCGTGTTCGCGCCGGCTCGACGCGTGCACGACATAGCCGAGACCCTCGAGGCCGCCAGGGCCATTGGCTATCCCGTCGTGCTGAAGGCACCGGCGCTCGAGCACAAGTCCGACGCCGGCGGGGTCGTGCTCGGCCTCGAGGACGACGAAGCCCTCGCGGCCGCCGCCGAGGCGATGTGGGAGCGCCATGGCGCCGGATCCTTGTCCGTCGAGGCCATGCTCGACCTCGCCTCCGGCGTCGAGCTGCTCGTGGGGGCCTTCCGCGACCCTCGCTTCGGGCCGGTGGTCGTAGTCGGCCTCGGCGGGATCCACACCGAGGTGATGGCCGACGTCGCCACGGGCCTGGCACCGGTGGGGGTGGATCAGGCGGCCCGCATGATCTCCTCGCTTCGCGGGGCGGCTCTGCTGCTTGGCGTTCGCGGGAGGCCCCGGCTCGACATCGAAGCGGCCGCGAGATCCGTCGCCGCCTTGTCGCGCCTTGCCGCCAGCCGGCCGGACCTGCGCGAGATCGAAGTGAACCCGCTGCTCGTCTGCCAAGAGGGCGCCTTCGCCCTCGACGCCCGTATGGTGCTCGAGCCGGCTCAGCCCGACTCGGGCAGCTGATGGCGGGGCGGGGGCGGCTCTGCCTGTCCCCAGGCGTCGACTCCGCCGTCGACCACGATCGTCGTACCGGTGATGTAGCTGGCCGCCGGCGACACGAGCCACGCGATCACGTCGCCCACCTCGGCGGCCGTTCCCAGGCGCCCGAGGGGGACGGCCCGCTCCCAGGCGGCCACCTGCTCGGGGCCGTACTGGTCGAGGCCCTCGGTGGCGATGTTGCCCGGCGCCACGCAGACCGCTCTGATGCCGTAGCGGCTCCACTCGCAGGCGAGGCCTGCGGCGAGGTTCTCCACGGCCGCCCGGGCGGCGGCCGCGTGCACCATGCCGGGAACGCCGCGTCGCGGGCTGAAGCCGATGAAGACGACGACCCCGCGGCGACGGGGGATCAGGGAGCGGACAGCCGCCTCTCTCGTCAGGCTCCAGGCGGCCTCGACGGAGAGACGATGCACCGCCTGCCACCCGTTGACGGAGATCTCCTCGGCCGGGGCGCTGAATTGGCCGCCGGCGTTGTTGACGACGATGTCCACCTGGCCAAAACGCCCAAGAGCGGCGTCGACGACCCGCTGCACGTCCTCGCTCTGGCGGACGTCGGCCGGCACGGCCAGGCTGTGAGCCCCGATGGCGGCGATCTCCTGAGCGGCGGCTTCGAGCGGCTCGCTCCGTCGCCCGCACACGACCACGCTCGCTCCGGTGCGGGCGAGGGCCAAGGCGGTGGCGCGACCGATGCCCGTGCCGCCGCCCGAGATCACGGCGACCTGGCCCTCGTTGGCATCGGGCGCGAGCGCGGAGTGCCCCACGGCTCCGAGACGATACCGGTCGCGCCCCTCTCCTCTTGCGGACATGGCGTTGTTATCACACGTCTGTTATGCTAAAACACGCGAACCGAGTGAGCTCCGCCGGAGGGGACGCAGGCGTGCCGAAGATCGTGGATGTCGAGCATCGGCGAGAGGAGGTCCTCGAGGCGACGTGGCGCGTCATGGCTCGCGAGGGTTTCGAAGGGGTGAGCATCCGGGGGATCGCGGCCGAAGCGGGCTACTCGACGGGGGTCATCGCCCATTACTTCAGGAACAAAGATGACGTCGTCCGCTCGGCCCTGCTGCGCGTCTGGCGGCGCGAGGCCGATCGCATCGCTGCTCGTACCGCCGGTCTCGAGGGCCTGGCCGCCTTGCGGGCGACGGTGGCAGAGGTGCTCCCGAGCGGTGAGGAGCGCAAGCTCGAGATGGCGGTGTGGCTGTGTTTCTGGGGCCGCGCCATCGGAGACGAGGCTCTCATCGCCGAGCAGCGCCGTTACTACGGCACTTGGCGGGCGCTGTTGAGGCAGCGCCTCCTCGAGGCGCAGCAGCTGGGGGAGATCGGGACAGAGCTCGACCCGGCGGCCGAGGCCGTTCGCTTGGCGGCGCTCATCGACGGCGTCGGGGTCCAGGCCGTCTTCGAGTCAGAGCGCTTCTCCGACCGGCAGCTGCCCGAGATCGTCGAGGCGCATCTTCGCGCCCTCGAGACGGGCGGCGCCCTGGCGGGAAGCGGACAACGGGATGCCGGCGGCGCCCCCGCCGCCAGCAGCCTTCGGACGAGGGCCACGCCCTCTCGCCCGGCGCCCCGGCGCCGCCCGCCAGCTACCCGCCGGCAGGCGTCCGCTCCCGCGGAGAAGCCGGCGCGATTCCCGGTGCAATGAGTCGCAGGGCAGGTTCCACGCGACGGTGCCGCCCCATGCCGGCGCCGCGCTTCACGAGCAAGGAGGGCAATTGATGGACTGGACCCACACGGAGTCACAGATCGAGCTGAAGGCACGGGCGAGAGCGCTCGCCGAGGAGATCAAGATCTTCGAGGAGCAGTGCGAGGCCGAGGACGGCCTCCCGGCCGAGGCACTCGACCGCATCAAGAAGAGCACGCTTGCCGCCGGCTTGAACGCCATCAACATGCCGTCCGAATGGGGCGGCGCCGGCCTCTCGGTCCTCGATCAGGTGCTCGTGCAAGAGGAGCTCGGGCGGCTCACGAACGCCCTCTGGGACGCCGTCTGGCGGCCCGCCAACGCCTTGAAGGCCTGCACGCCAGCCCAGCGCGAGCGCTTCCTCATCCCGGCGATCAACGGCGAGCGGCGGGACTGCTACGCCGTCACCGAGTCCGGGGCCGGCTCGGACTACACCTCGATCGAGACGACGGCCACCCCGGCAGAGGGCGGGTATCGCATCGACGGCGAGAAGTGGTTCGTCACCGTCGGCGACGCCGCCGACTTCCTCATCGTCATGGCCATGGCGCTGCCCGATCGCAGCCCGACGCTCTTCCTCGTGGAGCGGGACACCCCGGGCGTGAGCATCCAACGGACGCCTCGCTACATGCACACCTTCGTCTACAAGCACCCGATCTACACCTTCGACGGGGCCTTCGTCGGCGACGACTGCGTGCTCGGCGGCCTCGGGCGGGGTGACGACCTGACTCGCGAGTGGTTCGTGGAGGAGCGGATCATGATCGCCGCCCGCGCTCTCGGCGCCGCCGAGCGCGCCCTCAACGAGGCGACCGAATGGGCGAAGACCCGCCAGCAGTTCGGCCGTCGCCTCATCGAGAACCAGATGATCCAAGCGATGCTGGCCGACAGCGCCGTCGAGATCGCCACCAACCGGGCTTTCACCTACCAGGTGGCCTCCGAGACGGACGCCGGCATGCCGAGAAAGCTCGTGCACGCCAAGGCGTCGATGGTGAAGCTGTCTACCTCCGAGGCGGCCGGGCGCGTGATCGATCGGGCCGTGCAGATCTTCGGAGGGCGCGGCTACATGCGCGAGTACCCGGTCGAGCGGCTCTACCGGGACATCCGCGTCGACCGCATCTGGGAGGGGACCTCGGAGATCCAGCGTCTCGTCGTCGCCAACGAGATCACGAAACGGGAGGTTGCCCCGCTGCTCACGCCCTGGGCGGCGCCGTGAGCCCTTCGGGCGAGGCCGCCGATGCCGCCGCCGGCGATGAGGTCGGCGGCGGCGGCCCCGACAAGGGCCGGGTCGAGGTGGAGGCTCGCGGCAAGGTGGCGCTCGTCACCTTGCAGCGCCACCGCAAGCTGAACGCCCTCTCCGGCGCGATGGAAGAGGCTCTGGCGGGCGCGCTCGAGAGCCCGGAGGTGACGGGCAGCCGTAGTTTTGTCATCACGGGCGGCCCGCAGGTCTTCTCCGCCGGGGCCGACGTCTCCGAGATGAGCGATGTCGACCCGGAGTCCATCTTCGCCTACTACCGGGCGAGCGGAGGCGTCTACGAGGCGGTCGCCTCGATGCCGCAGCCGAGTGTGAGCGCCATCAGTGGGTACTGCCTCGGCGGCGGCCTCGAGCTCGCCCTCGCCACCGACTTTCGTGTCGCCGACGAGACGGCCGTCTTCGGCCTGCCGGAGGTGTCGATCGGCATCCTCCCGAGCTCGGGTGGCATCCATCGCCTCGTGCGCATGCTCGGGACGGCGAGAGCTCGCGAGCTCGTCCTTGCCCGTGGGCGCCTTCCGGCTCGGGAGGCCCTCGCCCTCGGGCTCGTGACCGAGGTCGTCCCCGCCGGCGAAGCCCTCGCCCGGGCTCTCGAGCTGGCGGGCGAGCTGGCCGAGCTCCCGCCGCTGGCGACGGCGCTGGCACGGCGCGCCATCGAGGCGGCCGGTGAGTCCTCGAGGGACGTGGCGCTCCTCGTCGAGCAGCTCGCCTACGCCGCCCTCTCCTACACGCCCGTGATCGACCGGCGGGGTTCGGGGCGAAATGGATGAGGCCGGGCGGGCGGCACCCTCACATGGGACCGAAGAAGGGATGAGTAACGTGACAAGCCAGCACCCTCGACACAGGAGAGCATCGAGAAAGGGCCGTCAATGAGCGCATCGGGCAAGGTCATCATCACGTGCGCGATCACCGGGTCGGGTCACACGCCGACGATGTCGCCGTATCTCCCGTACTCGGTCGAGGACGTCGTCGAGCAAGCCGTCGGCGCCGCCGAGGCGGGCGCGGCCGTCCTCCACCTGCACGCCCGTGACCCCGAGGACGGCCGGCCGACGTCCGACCCCGGGCTCTTCATGGAGTACGGCCGGCGCATCAAGGAACGCAGCGACGTCGTCCTCAGCATCTCGTCCGGCGGCGGGACGGGGATGTCGATCCAGGAACGGCTCGAGGGCGTGAGGAAGCTGCAGCCCGAGCTGTGCACCCTCAACCTCGGCACGATGAACTACGGCAGCTACCCGATGATCGACAAGCACGCCGGCTCGTGGCGCTTCGAGTGGGAGGAGCCGTACCTCGAGAGCACGCGCCGCGAACCCTTCGTGAGCACCTACGCCGACATCGAGTACATGCTGAAGGTCGTCGGTCCGGAGACGGGTGCCCGCTTCGAGTGCGAGGCCTACGACATCTCGCACCTCTACACGCTCGCTCACTTCCTCGACCGGGGCATGATCGATCCCCCCATCTTCGTGCAGACGATCTTCGGCACGATGGGCGGCATCGGGCCGGACGTCGACCACATCGTCCACATGAAGCGGACGGCTGACCGCCTGCTCGGGGACGCCTGGGAGTGGTCCGCCCTCGGGGCCGGTCGCTACCAGTTCGGCATCGTCACCGCCGCCGCCATCATGGGGGCGCATGTGCGCGTCGGCCTCGAGGACAACCTCTATCTCGCCAAGGGACGCCTGGCCGAGTCCAACGCCGAACAGGTGACGCGGATCCGCTCGATCCTCGAAGCCCTCTCGCTCGAGATCGCCACGCCCGCCCAAGCGCGGGAGATCCTCCAGCTCAAGGGCCGCGACAAGGTTGCCTTCTGACCCGGCCGTCGCCACGGGCGGAAGAGACGTGACCGGGGGCGACGGCGAGGCGGACGGCGGCATCGGGCCGGCGAGACCTGTTGCACCGACGGCCGTGCGCACGGTGGCCGTCATCGGCACCGGCGTCATCGGCGGAGGCTGGGCCGCCCACTTCCTCCGCATGGGACTCGACGTGAGCGCCTATGACCCTCAGCCCGGCGCCGAGGGACGACTCCGGCGGGCGATCGAGGAGGCGTGGCCGACGCTCGCGCGGCTCGGGCTCTCGAGCGGGGCCAGCCCCGCGCGGGTGCGCTTCACGAACGAGCTCGCCGCCGCCCTCGAGGGGGCCGACTTCGTGCAGGAGAGCACGCCCGAAGCCGCTGAGGCCAAGACGGAGGTCCTGACCGAGCTCGACCGCCTCACGCCCGAGGGAGTCGTCATCGCCTCGAGCACGTCGGGCTTCTCGATGACGATGTTGCAGAAGGACTGCCGCCACCCGGAACGGACCGTCATCGGCCACCCCTTCAACCCCCCGTACCTCGTCCCCCTCGTCGAAGTCGTCGGCGGCGAGAGAACAGCTCCGGACGTCGTCGACTGGGCGGTGGCGACCTACGAGCACCTCGGGAAGTACGCCATGCGGCTGGAGCGGGAGCTGCCCGGTTTCGTCGCCAACCGGTTGCAGGAGGCGCTCTGGCGGGAGGCGCTCCACATGGTGGCCGCCGGCGAGGCGACCGTGGAGGAGATCGATGCCGCCGTCGCCCAAGGACCTGGCCTCAGGTGGGCCCTCATGGGCCCCTGCCTGACGTTCCATCTCGCCGGCGGCCCGGGCGGCATGGGCCACATGCTCGACCACTTCGGGGCGGCACTGCTGGAGCCCTGGACTCGGCTCGAGGCCCCGGAGCTCACCACCGAGCTCCGCGACCGCATGGTGAAAGGCTGCCTCCATGAGGCCGGCGGGCGCTCGATCGCCGAGCTCGAGCGCCAGCGGGACGACTTCCTCGTGGAGTTGCTCGACCTCGTCCGCCGCAACCGGGAGCGCTACGAGCCCGGGGGGGAAGCCGGCGCCCAGACGGCAGGGGCATCCGGCGCGGGCGAAGCCCGGGCAGCGAACGCCCCGGTGTTCACTCACCCGCGCGGGTCATGACGGCGGCAGAGCCCTTGCGGCGCCGGGGTGGGGTCCTGCCCGAGTGGATCGACTACAACGAGCACGTCATGGACGGGTATTACCTCGTCGCCTTCACCGACTCGACCGACGCCTGCCTCGAGATCCTCGGCTTCGGCCCTGCGTACCGGGCGCGCACCGGCTGCAGCGTCCACACGGTCGAGACCCACGTCAATTTCTTGCGGGAGGCCCGCCTCGGAGACGAGCTCGACTACGAGACCCTCCTCCTCGGCGCCGACGCCAAACGCCTCCGCATGTTCCACACCATGTCGAGGACCGCCACCGGCGAGGTCCTCGCCACGAACGAGCTCATGTTGCTGCACGTCGACCTGGCGCTCGGTGGCGTCAGCCCGATGCCGGTGGAGAGCCTCGACCTCGCCCAGTCGATGGCGGCGGCGCACTCGAGCCTCGGGTGGCCTGCCAACGCCGGCAGGGCCATCTCGATGGAGCCTCGCCGCCACGGCGGGGACGGGTCGAGCCCCGCAGGCGGCAGTGGAAGAGGCGGGGACCACTCCAAGCCCGCCCGCTGAGCGTCGCCGCCACCTGCGCCAAGAGGAACCCGTCGACCTGGCACGAGGACAGGGGGAACTTGTCCCAAATGGACAACATCTAGGGCCATAGCTTGGCCGCGCCGGACGAGGTAGCCGGATGCCTTCGTGAGTATCATCGTCGGTGGCTCGCCTTCGACTCAAAGGGGTGTCAGACGTGACCGTCGAGGCCCAATTCAAGCCTTTGGTGCTGGGCATCGATGCCGGGGGCACGATGACAGACACCTTCCTCGTGGCGGAGGACGGATCGTTCGCCCTTGGCAAGGCCGTGACGACACCGGCCGACGAGTCCGTCGGCTTCATAGAGTCCGCCATGGACGCCGCCTCACTGTGGAAGGTCCCACCCGAGCGGTTGTTTCCCGAGCTCGCCGTCGTCCTGTACGCGGGCACGACGATGCTCAACACCCTGCTCAGCCGGACGGGCAAGCGGCTCGGCCTCATCACGACGGAGGGTTTCGAGGACGCCGTGCAGATGGGGCGGGGCATGCAGATCTGGACCGGGTACTCCTACTCCGATCGGCTCCATGCGGTCACCCACGTCCACCCCGAGCCACTGGTCTCGCGGGACCGCATAGCCGGGGTGACCGAGCGGATCGACATGTTCGGCGACGTCGTCCTGCCCCTGTACGAGCACGAGGTCGTCGTCGCCACCAAGCGCCTGCTGCGGGAGAACGTCGACGCCATCTGCGTGAGCTTCCTGTTCTCCTTCGTCAATCCCGAGCACGAACTGCGGGCCCGCGAGCTCATCGCTCAGGTGCTCGCCGAGCACGAGGCCGAGGTGGCGATCTTTCTCGCCCACGAGATTCGCCCCGTGCTGCGCGAGCAATCGCGGCTGAACAGAACCTTGATCGAGGCCTACGCCGCCGCCCCCGTCCGCGAGCAGCTGTTCCGGGTGGAGGAGTCGATCCAGCATCGCGGGTTCCCCCGTCAGCTGCAGACCGTGCTGTCCTACGGCGGGCTGGCCAACATCCGGTACCCGCGGCTGCACGAGACCCTCGTATCGGGGCCCGTCGGCGGCGTGCTCGGGGCGAAGTTCATCGGCGACATCATCGGTGAGCAGAACATCGTGGTCACCGACATGGGCGGGACCAGCTTCGACATCGGCGTGATCACCCAGGGTGTCATCCCGATCGACAGCGAACCGGTGCTGGCGCGTTTCAAGCTCAGCCTGCCGACGATCGCGCTTGAGTCCATCGGTGCCGGCAGCGGCACCGTCATCAAGGTCGACCCGGTGACGCGTCGTCTCGAGCTGGGCCCGGAGAGCGCCGGTGGCATTCCCGGGCCGGTGTGCTTCGACCGAGGGGGCGAGCTCCCCACGGTGTGCGATTGCGATCTCGTGCTCGGCTACCTCAACCCGGACAACTTTCTCGGCGGGAAAGTCCGGCTGAACCGTGAGAAGGCCGAGCGGGTCCTGCGCGAGCAGGTGACCGACGTGATCGGGGTGGACCTGTACGACGGCTGCGAAGGGATCGTCAAGATGCTGGAGGAGCAGGCCCGGCTGACCCTCCAGGACCTGATCACGTCGCGCGGCTTCGATCCGAACTCGTACGTCTTGATGTCGTACGGCGGATCAGGCCCCCTCCACGTGGCCGGCTACACGAGCGGGGTCGACTTCAAGGCCGTCATGACCTTTCCCTTCGCGGCGGCCTTCTCGGCCTTCGGTTGCACGAGCGCCGACTTCCTGCACCGCTACTCGAGCTCGGTCCGCATCCCGCTCGCGCAGGATTCGACCGCAGAGGAGCTGGCCGCCGCCGACGCGGAGATCGACTCGGTCTGGGGGCGGCTCGAGGTGCAAGCCCGGGAGGAGTTCGCAGAGGAGGGCGCCGACGTCGAGCGGCTGAGCTTCTCCCGCTTCGCCATGATGCGCTACGCCGTCCAACTCGACGACATCGAGGTCAGATGCCACGTGCGGCCGGAGTCACCAGCAGCGGGGCTCCTCCAGCTCTTCGAGGACCTCTACGAACGGATCAACCGGCGAGTTGCCAAGTACCGCAAGGGCGGCTACCTCATCACCGAGATCGGGCTGTTCGCCCGCATCCCGACCCCCAAGCCGCAATTTCCCCGCCAGCGCCTGGACGGCCGGGCGCCCTCGGCGGCCGCCCGCAAGGAGACCCGCGACGTCTACATCGAAGGGGCATGGCACCCGGCCAGCATCTGGGACATGGAGGGGCTCCGACCGGGAAACGTCGTGGACGGCCTCTCGATCATCGAGCACAGCATGACGACCCTGCTCATCCCGCCCGGGATGAGCGTGTCAATGGACGAACGGGGGTTCCTGTGGCTGTCCAAGAGAGCCCACTAAGGCCAGCCGGGCCGGGGCGGGCAGGAGGCTCCCTCCGCGAGAAGATGGAGCGGAGCGAGGCGCTGTTCGCCGAGACCGGCCACTACGCCGGCTTGAGGACGCTTCCCCTCAAGGACGAGGACCCCCTGCGCTACGAGCGCGTCTACTCGCGGCTCCATTCGACCGTCGTCTCCGCCCGCGAGGGCGCCCGACGGATCGCCGCCTCGCCCGGGGTACGCGAGGTGGGGGAGCTCGTCTTTGCCCTCTACACGCCCGAGGGGGACGCCGTCACGATCTCCACGGGCATCCTCGTGCACGTCCACACCATGAGCCGGTTCATCAAGTGGATGATCCACAACGACTACGAGGACGAGCCCGGCATCAACGCCGGGGACGTCTTCGCCAACAACGACACGTTCATCGGATCGGTCCACGTGCCCGACGTCATGGACGTCGTGCCGGTCTTCTTCGGGGGCGAGCTGGTCGGTTGGGTCGGTGGCGTCTGCCACGAACTGGAGGTCGGGGGCATCACGGGGGGAGGTGACGTAGCCCTCGCGCAGGAGCGCTTCACCGAGGGGATGTTCGTGTGCGCCGAGAAGGTGGGGCTGAACGACGATCTGCGCCGCGACTACATCGTCCGCTGCGAGCGCAACCTGCGCGAGCCCGCCTTCTGGATCATGGACGAGAAGGCAAAGGTGAGCGCCTGCCTGGAGATCCGCGACCGGGTGCTCGAGCTCATCGAGGAGATCGGCATCGACACCTACCGGGGCATCGTGGCCGAGTACATCGAGGAAGGCCGGCGGACCCAGCTCGAGCGGATGCGCCTCATGAGCGTCCCGGGGCGATACCGGGCGGTGACCTTCTACGGGCACGTGGCGGCTCCCGGCCAGCAGCTGCTCCCCCTCGGCCGTCGCGAGACGCTCCTTCACATGCCCCTCGAGGTGACCGTCGGGCGCGACGGTTTCACGACGGTCGACTTCGAAGGGGCCAGCCCCTGGGGCTACCACTCGATGAATTGCACGAAGGCCGCCATGGACGGCGGTCTGTTCGTGACCCTCACGCAGTCGATCGGCTATGACGGCAAGGTCAACGACGGTTCGTACGAGGGCGTCCGGCTCCACCTGCCAGAGGGCAGCTGGACGAACCCCGACAGCGAGCTCGCCGCCACGGCCACTGCGTGGGCCCTGCTGCTGCCGGCGTTCGGCTCCTTCCAGCGCATCCTCAGCCGCGGCTTCTACGCCCGTGGCTTCCACGAGGAGGTCTTCGTGGGTCAGGTGAACACGCCCATGGTCGAGGGAGGGGGCACGAACCAGTATGGTCGCCCCTTCGGCTGCGCCCTCTTCGAGTGCGGCGCCGGCGGCAGTGGCGCCCGGGCCATCATGGACGGCCTCGACACCGGCTACGCCGGCTGGAACCCCGAGTCGGACATGGGCAATGCCGAGATCTGGGAGCACTCCATCCCCTGGGTCTACCTCGCGCGGGCCATCGATGCGGACTCCGGCGGCTACGGCAAGCGCCGAGGCGGCGTGGCCTTCACCTCGCTGTGGAAGATCCACAAGACGCCTCACATCATGGTGGCGACGTCCGAGCACTCGGCCCGCGTCTTCGACAACGCTGGCATGTGCGGCGGCTACCCGGCCTCCACCCTCCAGTATCACTATGCCCTGAGGAAGGTGCGGCTCGAAGAGCTGCTGGCGAGATACGCCAAGATCCCGCGCCTGCCGGAGGTGAACGGGCAAGTCGACCCGATCCTGGCCGAGCTCGGCCTGAGTGGCCAACTGGACAGGATCGATGGTGCCTACCTCGGCCGGTTCAAGGACGGCGACCTGTTCAGCCACTCCTACAACTCCGGCGGCGGCTTCGGCGATCCGCTCGATCGGCATCCAGCCGACGTCGAGCGGGACGTGCACGACGGTCTTGCCAGCCGGGAGATGAGCGAGGTCGTGAACGGCGTCGTGCTGCGTGAGACCGAGGGCGCTTTGTGCACCGACTGGGAGCGGACGGCGGAGCGACGCCAAGCGATCCGAGCCCGCCGGCTGGCCGAGTCGGTGCCCGTGGCCGAATGGTACGAAGCCCAGCGTGCCCGGCTGCAGGACGGGTCGTCGTTCTCCGACCCCGTCGCGACGATGTACGGGGATTGTCGCCGGCTCTCGCCGGCATTCTGGCGCCAGTTCACCGAGTTCTGGGGACTGCCGGCCGACTTCGAGCTCCCCGAGCCTGCACATGAGGAATAGGCGATGACCACCATCTCGTACTCGAGCACGATGATCCGCGACCTGCTGGACGGCCGGCTGCCGTGGCCGGACACCCACAAGATCATGAGCGGCTACAAGGACGCCGACCGGTTCCAGAAGTACCGCGCCCTCGTGCAAGAGACGATCGGAGGCAGCGACCCGGTGGTCCTGCCGATCGGGGAGCGGCTCGTCATCGTCCGGAGCGCGGCTGGTCTTGTCGTCCGCTGCTTCTGCGGCTTCGAGTTCGGCGACTACCGGACGAACTGGAAGCTGGCGGCCCGCATCCGCGTGCGCGACACGGAGGAGTCGCTGGAGGAGCTCTACCCGGGACTGCGCAAATGCGACCCGCAGTGGATGGAGATCCGCGAACTGATCTGCCCCGGTTGCGCAGCTTTGCTGGAGGTGGAGGCGGTCCCGCCCGGCTACCCGCTCACCTTCGACTTCCTTCCCGACCTCGAGGGCTTCTACGAGGACTTCCTGGGCGAACCGCTGCCGGAGCGGGCACCGGACGGTGCTGTGGGGCCGTGAGCTCGGATGCGGTTGAGTCGGGGCTGGACCGTTACCTGCGGCGCCTCGCGCAACTTCCTCCCGACCGTGGTCTCGGGGAAGCTCTGGAGGAGCTGTGCGGGTTTCTTCCGGGCGGGGCGCGTCTCGGGCTCGTCGGGTTCGGCGAGCAGATCGAGAGCCTCGCCTTCGAGACGACGAGCCGGGTGCGACGCCCCCCGCCGCCACTCGGTGACTTCCTCTGCCGCATCATCTCGGCCGGCGAAACTGTCCATGTCCACGCCGGCTCGGACTCTCTCTACCGCAGCGTCCCCCTGGCCGAGTCTCTCGCCGGCGACGAGCTGTTCGTGGTGCCCCTCTTCGTGGGCGGAGAGGTTGTGGCGGCGCTCTGCTATTCGGCGGCCGAGGTGTCAGCGGAGGTTCGCGCCACCATGCGGAGCGCGGCGGTGGCCATCGGTCTTCGTGTCGGCCTGCAAGTGCCGACGGGGCCGGAGGCCGAGTCGCCCCCTGGCCGTTTCAAACAGACGCACGCCCTCGCCAGCGAGGGCCGCCTCAGCGAGGCCCTCCGAGAGGCCGGCGACGCCCTGCGGGTGCGCGCCGAGCTGCTCCCGGCCGGCGCCGCCCTCGCGCTCGTGCCCACGGCTCCCACCCGCCCCGAGCTCACTGACCTCGGCACCTTCAGCCGTCCCCCCTGGCGGGTGGTCGGATCCGTCGCCGAGGCCGACCTGGCGGCGCCGCTCACCGCCCTCCTCGTCGCCGAGCAAGCCACCCCGGGGCGGGCGGAGGAGGACACGGGCCTGTTGGCGATGCTGAGCGCTGGCCTCGGCCCTGCCTCCGTGCGCGCCTTGATGGGCGTACGAGCCGGACAGGCTCTTGCCCTCCTCGCCCGCCATGACACGCCCGCCGCCCGGCGTTTGGGGGAGCAGGTGTGCGCTCGCGCCCTCAGCCACGGGATCAGGCTGAAGTCGTTCGTGAGCCAAGCGGGCGTGGCGAGCGACCTGTACCGCATGATCGAGGAGGTCGAACGGCTTGCCCGGCTCGAGGCGATCGTCCACCTCGACAACGCCGTGAGCGACGCGCACGACTTCGGGGTCCACAGCCTGCTCCTCGAGCTCGGGAGCGAGGAGCGCCTGTCCTCCTGGTCGCTACGGCTGATCGGGCCGCTCGTCAGCTACGACGCCGAGCACCGCAGCAACATGGTCGACACCCTCGAGGCCTACCTCGAGACATGGGGGCATCTCGCGAAGTGCGCCGCCCGCCTGTACGTGCACCCGAACACGCTCAAGTACCGGCTCCACCGTATCGAGGACATTCTCTCGATCGACCCCCGCGACTCCTCGGCGCGTGCCGAGCTGCTCATCGCCTGCTACGCCTACAGGGCCGCGCAGGCCCTCAACCGCGGCAGCGAAGGCGAGCCGCCCAAGCCGTCCGAGGCGCGGTCCAACGACCCTCCCGCCCGGCGGCAGCTGGCGAGGTGAATGGGTGTGACGGCCAAGAGCAGAAACGGGAGCCAGACGGCCTTCGTCACGGGTGCCGCCCGCGGCCTCGGGCGAGCCATCGCCCTGAGCCTCGCAGGGGCCGGTTTCGACGTCGCCCTCCTCGACCGCTGCAAGGATCTCCCGACCTCCCTCGTCGAGCTGTCCGGCCGGGAGGATCTCGACGCCGCCGTCGAGGAGGTCCGGCGGCGGGGGGTACAGGCCTGGGGCATCGTCGCCGATGTCACCGTGGAGGACGACATGCGGCGGGCGGCGGGCGAGGCGATCGACCGCTTCGGCCGGCTCGATGCCGTCGTGGCCAACGCCGGCATCTGGTCGGTCGGCAAGGTGTGGGACCTGACCGAGGAGCAGTGGGACGAGACCATCGCCGTCAACCTGAAAGGTGCCTGGCTGACCGCCAAGCACACGCTGCCACCGATGCTCGGCCAAAAGAGCGGGACGATCATCTTCATCTCGTCGATCGACGGGTTGCGGGCCGAAGCTGACTACGCCCACTACGTGGCCTCCAAGCACGGTGTCATCGGGCTGATGAAGGCAGTCGCCCTCGAGGCCGGCCCATCCAACGTGACGGCAAACGCCGTCTGCCCGACGAACCTGAACACGAAGATGGTCACAGGCAGCGCCGGCACCGAGTTCTTCGCCGGGGCGGGCGGCGAGATCCATGCCGCCGTCGGCGAGCAGAACCTGCTGCCGGGCCGGGGGGCGATCGCACCCGAGGACGTCGCCGAGGTCGTCGCCTGGCTCGCCTCGCCGGCGGCCCGCCACATCACCGGGCACGCACTGCCGGTGGATGCGGGCTGGATCGCAAAACGGGGGGGATGACGTGATCGACCTGGGCGGCAAACGGGCGCTCGTGACGGGTGCCGGGCGGGGGATCGGACAGGCGGTGGCGGTCGCCCTCGCAGAGCACGGCTGCAAGGTGGCGGTGAACGATCTCAGCGGGGACCGTCTGGAGGAGACGGCGCAGGCGATCCGCTCGCACGGCTCCGAGGTCCTCGTCGTCCCCGGCGACGTCTCCTCGAGTGCCGTGGTCGCCTCGCTGGCAGGCGAGCTCGACGAGAGCTTCGGCGGCGTCGACATCCTCGTGAACAACGCCGGGGTGATCTCCGCTCTCCTCGTGGAGGACATCTCCGACGAGGAGTGGGACCGCGTCCTGCGGGTGAACCTGACGGCTGTGTTCTACACCTGCAGGGCCTTTGTCCCCCAGATGAAGCTGCGAGGCTCCGGCAAGATCATCAACGTCGGATCGAACGCAGCCAAGACGGGTGAGAAGCTGCTCACGCACTACAGCGCCTCGAAGTTCGGCGTGCTCGGCTTCAGCCAAGCGCTCGCCCTCGAACTGGCGGCGCATCACGTCAACGTGAACTGCGTCTGCCCGGTCTGGTGCGACACGAACATGATGCGGGACATGGCGCCCCTCTACGCGCGGATCGAGAACACCAGTGTCGAAGAGATGCTGGCGTCGTGGTCATCGCAGAACCCGTGGGGGCGTACCGCCCGGCCCGTCGACGTGGCGAAGATGTGCGTCTTCCTCGCGAGCGATTACGCCGAGTTCATCACCGGCCAGGCGTTGAACGTCTCAGGCGGCGAGGAGGTTCATTAGCCCGAAGTTACGGCGCATCCCGCTCCGGATTTGACATGTGACCAGCACGGACAGACGCGGGATGACCACAGAGCGTAGGCACTAATAATCTAGACATGGTGGTCACAATCATGTAAGATACGCCTGTGGCCAAGCGTGGTGG
>DASPSK010000335.1:0-3847 GCA_035623975.1 Acidimicrobiales bacterium
ACCGGCGGGGGCATCCGCCTTCGTTGCGGCTCCCGCGACGCCGAGTCCGCCTGTCACCGCCGGCCTCGAGATCTGCGAGAGCGTGAGGCGGAGAGTGCCCGTGCCCATCCCGCGACCGCCGCTCGAGCTGTGCCGGCGCACCGGGGTAGAGCTGCAACCCGGAGCCCGTGTCATCGTGATGTCCGATGGTGGCGGAGTGGGCGATGCCCTTATCAGTCTCCTCACCGATCGAGGGGTCGAGGTCCTCGCCATCGAGGGGAGGCCGCGCGCCCCGGACCTCGCAGCCCAGCTATCCGCCTGGGCGAGCTCGGGCGGCGTTCGAGGCGTGTACTGGCTGCCGGCCCTGGACTCGGAGCCGCCCCTCGAGCAACTGGACATCGCCAGCTGGAAGGAGCACTTACGGATCAGGGTGAAGCTCCTCGCCGCCACCATGCGAGCGCTCTACGAGCACATCGCACCTTCTGGCACCTTCCTCGTGGCCGCTACCCGCATGGGTGGTCGCCACGGCTATGAGGATGCCGGCTGCCGCGCTCCCATGGGCGGGGCTGTCACCGGCTTCGTGAAGGCCTACAAGCGGGAGCGGCCCAATTGTCTTGTCAAGGCGGTAGATCTGGCGGCCACGGCCGCAGCGGGGGACATCGCCGCCGCCCTCGTCGCCGAGACGGAGCTCGACCCAGGCGCGGTCGAGGTCGGCCTGCAGGGCGACGTGCGTTGGGCCGTCGGCCTGCAGGAGCAGGCCGTCGAGGATGGCCGGCCCGGCCTCGCCCTCGGTCCGGACAGCGTGTTCGTCGTCACGGGCGCCGCCGGCAGCATCGTCTCGGCCATCGTCGCCGACTTGGCGCGGGTCTCAGGCGGGACGTTCCATCTCCTCGACCTCGCGCCTGAGCCCGATCCAGCCGATCCCGATCTCCAACTCTTCCTCGTCGACCGCGACAGCCTGAAGCGCGAGCTGTGCCAGCGCATGAAGGACCGCGGGGAGAAGCCGACGCCCGCCCTGGCGGAGCGAGCGCTGGCGGGCATCGAGAGGCAGCGCGCCGCCCTCGACGCCATCCTGGCCATTCAGCAGGCGGGCGGTCGCGCCGTCTATCACAGCCTCGATCTCCGCGACACCGAGGCGGTGGCCAGAGCGCTCGAGGCCGTGAGGGAGAAGCCCGGCCGCGTGGACGTGCTCGTGCACGCCGCCGGTCTGGAGGTCAGCCACTTCCTCGACGACAAGTCCGAGGCCGAGTTCGACCTGGTCTTCGACGTCAAGAGCGACGGTTGGTTCAACCTCCTCGCCGCCATCGGCGACATGCCGCTCGGGGCGACGGTCTGCTTCAGCTCGGTGGCCGGGCGCCTCGGCAACGGCGGCCAGACGGATTACAGCGCCGCCAATGACCTGCTCTGCAAGTTCACCTCGAGCCTGCGCATCACCAAGCCGGCCACGCGCGGCATCGTCATCGACTGGACGGCTTGGAGTGGGCTCGGCATGGCCACGCGGGGATCGATCCCGAAGATGATGGAGATGGCCGGGATCGACATGTTGGCGCCCGAGGTAGGTGTCCCCTGGGTGCGGCGGGAGCTGGTGGCCGGCGGTCGGCAGGGAGAAGTCGTCGTGGCGGGCGAATTGGGTGTTCTGACCGAGGAGGCCGAGGCGGACGGCGGCCTCGACCTTGGCAGCATCGGGCGGCTGCTTCACGGCCCGATGGTGGGCGAGGTCCGCGCGATGGGCGTGTTTCAACCACTGACGATCGAGACGGTGCTCGATCCGACCGAGCAAGGCTTCCTCGCCGACCACCGCATTGACGGCGTGCCGGTGTTGCCCGGGGTGATGGGCGTGGAGGCCCTCGCCGAGGCGGCGGCGCTCCTCATGCCCGGATGGCAGGTCACCGCCATAGAGGACGTCCAGTTCCTCGCCCCGTTCAAGTTCTACCGAGACGAGCCGCGGACGATCACGATCGAGGTCTGGCTGACAGCAGATGGCAACGAACTGGCGGCCTTCTGTCGTTTGATCGGGGCGAGAACGCTCCCCAACCGGCCCGATGCGCAGAGGACGACCCACCTCACCGGCCGGGTGCGCCTTGGCCGGAAGTTGCAGGCGGGTGCCATGACGGCGCCACCGCTGCCCCCGGAGAGCGCTGTTGTGAGTGACACCGCCATCTACAAGGTGTTCTTTCATGGGCCGACGTACCAGGTGCTGGAACGGAGCTGGCGGCAGGGTGACCGCCAGATCGGCCTGCTGGCAGAGGGACTTCCCGCCAACCACCAGCCGCCCGAGCTGCCGCTGGTAACGTCGCCTCGCCTGCTCGAGCTGTGCTTCCAGACGGCGGGCCTCTGGGAGCTCGCGTCGACCGGCCGGCTGGGTTTGCCGCTCGAGATCGCACGGGTCACGCTGCTGGAGCCGGTCGAGGCGGGCGGGAGGCTGTACGCGGTCGTCGAGCCCGCAGCTGCACACTTCGACGCCGAGGTGGTTGACGACGGCGGACGTGTTCGCTTGCGCATGGAGGGCTACGGCACGATCGCCCTGCCGACGCCGATCGGCCCCGAGCTGCTCGAGCCGCTGCGAGTCGCAGTGTCCTGATGAGTTATTGCCCCTTCTCCCGCATTGCCATCGTCAATCGGGGCGAGGCGGCGATGCGCCTCATTCACGCCGTCCAGGAGCTCAACCAAGAGCAGGACAGCCCGGTGGCGACCGTGGCCCTCTTCACCGAACCGGACCGGCACTCCATGTACGTGCGCCACGCCAGCGATGCGGTGTCGCTCGGACCCGCAACGTTCCTCGACAGTGAAGGCGAGCCGAAGAGCACGTACCTCGACTATGACCGACTGGAGCAGGCCCTGCTCGATGCCAGGGTGGACGCCGCCTGGGTGGGATGGGGGTTCGTGGCCGAGCACGCCGGCTTTGCGGAGCTGTGCGAACGGCTCGGGATCGTGTTCGTGGGGCCCAATCCGGCGTCCATGCGCCGTCTCGGGGACAAGATCAGCGCCAAGCGCCTCGCCGAGGAGGCCGGTTTGCCGGTAGCGCCCTGGAGCGGCCGGGCCGTCGAGTCCCTCCCGCAGGCCCGCCGTGACGCCGGGCGCATCGGCTACCCCCTCATGATCAAGGCGGCCGCCGGCGGTGGTGGCCGAGGCGTCCGTAGCGTTCGCACACCCGCCGAGCTCGCGGCGGCTTTTGCGGCCGCTCGAGCGGAGGCCCGCAAGTCCTTCGGCGATGCCACGGTCTTCCTGGAACGGATGCTGCCCGCTTCCCGCCACATCGAGGTCCAGGTCATTGCGGACAATTACGGTGCCGTCTGGCCCGTAGGGGTGCGTGACTGCACGATCCAGCGGCGCAAACAGAAGGTGGCAGAGGAGTCGGGTTCCACGGCGCTCACGAAGGCGCAGGATCTCGAGCTTCGGGAGGCGGCGGCCCGGCTCTGCCGGCTCGCCGGCTACACGAATGCAGGCACGGTCGAGTTCCTCTACGACGCAGGCAGCCAGGTGTTCTCCTTCATGGAAGTCAACGCCAGGCTCCAGGTCGAACACCCGGTGACCGAAGAGACGACCGGCCTCGACCTCGTCAAGCTTCAGCTGCACGTCGCCGCTGGCGGCCGGCTCGAGGGTGAGCCACCTCCCTCGCTGGGTCATGCCATCGAGGTTCGCCTCAACGCCGAGGACCCGGAGGCCAACTTCGCCCCTGCCCCGGGCAGGGTCGAGCTGCTGCGCCTTCCCACCGGGCCGGGGGTAAGGGTCGAGACGGGCATCAGCGACGGTGACACCATCCCGGCGGACTACGACTCGATGATCGCCAAGATCGTCGTGCGGGGCCGCGATCGGCGTGAGGCGCTGGCCCGCCTGGCGCGCGCCCTCACGGAAACGGAGGTGGTCG
>DASPSK010000343.1:0-7456 GCA_035623975.1 Acidimicrobiales bacterium
GGGCACGCCCGATCCGACTTCCCGCAGCCATTCCTGCACGTAACCGCCCGCATCCCCGGCGAGTGATGGCTGCCCCTCGCGGATGAGGGAGGCTGCCGCCGCCGCCCTGATCTCACCGGCGACGAGGAGGATCTCCTCGAAGCGTTCCCGCTCGTAGAGGCTCTCGGTGAAACCGAGACCGGTGCGTGCGATCGCCGCCAGCGCCTCGCCCCAGCGCACGAGATCCCGAGTCGAGGCCGCGTTGTCCGCCACGGCCCCTGACGCTATCCCGAGCGTGCCATCGCCCGGGACGGCTCCCCGCCCGCCCCGCGCTTGTGCGGCCCGGTCGGGGCGAGTGTGATGGAGCGCATGGCACGGATGAGGTCGACGTCGGGCTCACCCTTTGAGGCGTCGATCGGTTTCTCCCGGGCGGTCCGAGTCGGCGACCGCGTGGCCGTGTCCGGCACCGCCCCGATCTGGCCGGACGGCTCCTGCGACCCGGACGCGGGCGTGCAGGCGGCCCGCTGCATCGAGATCATCGCCACCAGCGTCGAACAGCTCGGGAGCGCGCTCGAGGACGTCGTGCGCACGCGCATGTATCTCGTGGACGCCGCCGATGCCGAGGCGGTTGGTCGAGCTCACGCCGCCGCCTTCGGTCACGCCCGGCCGGCGGCCACCATGGTCGTGGTCGCGGGACTTCTCGACCCCCGCTGGCGTGTCGAGATCGAAGCGGAGGCGGTGGCCGGCTCCGGAGTGGTGCCGGCGGAGTGAGGAAGCTCAAGCTCGATCTGCATGACATCTACGATCGGGGCGCCGACATCGATGCCGCCCTCCGCGGCATCATCGACGAGGCCGTCCGTGTCAAGGCGAGCGAAGTGGAGATAATCCCGGGCAAGGGGAGCGGCCAATTGAAGAAACGCGTCCTGCGCTTCCTCGCCCAAGACGACATCAAGCCGCTCTACCACCGGGTCGAGAAGGACTCCAAGAACTTCGGCCGGATCTTCGTCCACTTCCGCTGGAAGTAAGTGCTGAGACTCCCCGGTAGAGAGTCAGGGCAGGGAGAGGAAGGCGGAAGCTCCGAAACAAGCCTCTCGCGAGGAGCAGTACAGCTCCGACTCGATGTCACCCCATCCGATCTCGTAGTCCTCGTCCACCTCAGCCGGCTGCTCGCCGTCCTCCCAGAACTCGTCGAACTGGTCGGTGTCGGACTCATAGACCGTGACCTCGGTGATCTTGCCCTCGTGGAACTCGACGTCGAGGGCGGCGATCACGTCCAAGGCGTTGCCGTTCCTTGTCGCCGTCTCCCGTTCCAGCACCACGGCCCGTTCTGGGCCGCTGAACAGGTCGAGGATCTCGGCCTTGTACGTGTCGCCGCTGCGCGCCTTCAGGCGCCCGAGAAAGTCGACCACGGCCTCGAGCCCTTGGTAGTCGCCGCCGAGGCAGCTGTGCCCAGGTTCATGCCACAAGACAGTCGGTGCCATCACAGCCCCGAGCAGCTTCGGGTCACCCGAATCGAAGCCCTTGTACGCCTGTCGTATCAACAACGCGTTCGCACCCTCGGCCATCAGCTCTCTCCTTCCCATCGGCAGTCCTTAAATCTTCCGACCCGGAGTCGTGCAGGGCCAGAGGCGAAAGTCCCGACGTGGTGGCCGGCTTCGAGGGGCAATCCATCTCGAGACTCGCGTCGTAACACCGGGCAACCAGAAACGAGGAAGGACTTGGCATGGACACGAGCTCGAACCCGGCAGGCCGGCCCCGCCGCCTGATGATCGTCGGTGTGCTGGCGACCGCCGCCATCGGTGGGATCGTCGCCCTGCCGCTGCGGGCCGGGGCGCAGCACGCGGAGCACACGCAGCAGGCACAGAAGGCGAGCGCGAGGGCCAAGTCGACCCTCATGGAGCGCAAGGTCGGAAAGTACGGTGAGGTGCTGACGGCCTCGGACGGTTACTCGCTCTACCTGCTCAGCACCGAGTCGAAGGGCAAGCTGCACTGCACGAGCACGCAGTGCGTCACGAATTGGCCGCCGCTGGTCGTCGCCAAGCACGCCAAGATCACGGCCGGCCCGGGCGTGAAAGGCAAGGTCGGCCACGTCACAAGAGGGTCCCAGTGGCAGGTCACCTACAACGGATGGCCCGTCTACCTCTTCATCGGCGACTCAGGGCCCGGGCAATCGAACGGTGAGAAGATCGTTGCCGACGGCGGCACGTGGTATCTCGTGCACGCCGCGGCCAAGACCAACTCAGCCACTCCGGTGAAGAACGTGACAAGCGGCGGTAGCGGCACGACGACCACCACCACCTGGGGTTAGCCCGTGGCCGGGGCAACCGGGTCAGGACGAGCCGGCAGACTCGTTCAGATTGCCGGAGCGTAGGCCCTCGAGGTCGATCGTGACGTAGCGGTAGCCGCCTGCTCGCACGGCGGCGACGACGGCCTCCCGCTCCTGCACCGCCCGCGCGAGGTCCTCGAGGGGCACCTCCACGCGCGCGAGCTCCCCGTAGTGCCGGACCCTCACGGCGGCGAAGCCGAGGGCGCGCAGGCCGCTCTCCGCGAGCGCCACCTGGCCGAGGACGCCGACGCTCACCCTCGTCCCGTAGGGGACCCGCGAGGCAAGACAGGCCGCCGCCGGCTTGTCCGCCGTACGCAGACCGAGATGACGCGAGAGGGCCCGCACGTCCGCCTTCGTGAGCCCGGCCTCGAGCAGGGGAAAGCGGGCGCCCCCTTCCCTCGCCGCCTCCTGCCCAGGCCGATGGTCGGAAAGGTCGTCGAGGTTGACGCCGAGGACGGCGACCGCTCCCATCGACGACACGATCGGCGCCAGGGCGCTCATGAGCTCCCTCTTGCAGTGGTAGCACCGGTCGAGGGCGTTCACCGCATAGGCCTCGGACGCGAGCTCGTGCGTGGCCACCGGCCGCCAGTCGAGATCCCACTCCGACCCGAGGGCCTCGCAATCGGCCAGCTCCTCCGGGGCGAGGGATGCAGATACGGCCGTGACGGCGACGGCACGCTCGCGGCCGAGAACCTGACGGGCAACGTAGGCGAGCAAGGCGGAGTCGGCTCCCCCCGAGAAACCCACCACGACTCTCCCCAATTCGCCCAAGCCGGCCTCGAGGCGGGCGGCGCTCAGCGCCGGATCCGAGGTCACCGGCACGGGCTCAGGCGACCCCGAGGCGGCGGAGCACGTCGTCGGCGTCGCCCACGATGCCGGTGTAGAAAGGGCCGAACTCGGCGTAGACGGCCGAGCCCTCGTCGAATCGCATCCGGTACACGCAGTCCTTCAAATCGTCCGGGTGAACCCCGAAGAGGGTGACGCCCCACTCGTAGTCGTCGAGGCCGGTCGAGCCGGTGACGAGCTGGAGCACTCGGCCACGGAATTCGCGCCCGACCGCACCGTGGCCGTGCATGAGCTTGAGGCGATCGTCGTAGGGGAGCCGGTACCAGTTCTCCGCCCCGGGAGAGCGACGCTTCGACATCGGGTAGAAGCAGAACGCCGGCATGCCGTCGGGCGGCAGCACCGGATAGAGCCTCGCCTGCCTCATCTCCTCCGGCACGCCGCCGGCGTACTCGGAGATCTCGGTCAGTGACACGTACGAGTCGACGACCTCGAGCCCGGCCTGGCGAAGGTCCGTCTGGAGCGCCCGCAGGACGCCCAGATCGGGACCGAGCCCGAGCACGCACAGGTCAGCCTTGTGGCCGATCATGGCCACGGTTACCACCTGGTGGTCGCTCTTGCGGGCTCGATCGACCGCCTCAAGCACGCCTGCTGCCCGCGGCCGGCCGACCTCAGTCGACAAGGGCCGGTCCCCCGCGCCGGCGCCGAGCCGGCAGAAGAGGTGGACGACGTTCCACCCGACCGACGGCCCGACCGCCTGGGGGCCTGTATCCGAGCTCACGCCGACCAGTGTAGGGACGCCTGCCTCCGCCGTATCCGACGCCAAGTCGCCACACGGGCGGGATAGCTTCGAACTCGATGCGCCGCCGAGCCCGGGTCCGGCAGCACCGGCTCGTGATCCACCGGGCCGTCGCCGTGGGAGTCATCGCCCTCGGCGCGGGGTCGGCCGTCGGAGCGGGCTTGGCCGGCGCGGCCATGGCCCGGCCGACCGCCGCCCCCACCGTGGCGCTGGGGGGCGCCTCGGCGCACTGCCCCGCCAATCTCGCCGACGAGCTGAAGTCGACGGGATCGGCTCGTCAGCTCGTCACCCTCGACGCGGCGCGCTCCCCCAGCACCTTTGCGCTCTTGACCACTTGGAAGCGCCGAGGGGCGTGCTGGGCCAGGGTGGCCGGCCCCTTCACGTCCCGCATCGGCGTGAACGGCATCTCCGCCCACAAGGTCGAAGGGGACGGTACGACGCCCGCCGGCGCGTTCGGCATCGGGCCGGTGATATACGGCAACGGGCCGGACCCCGGCGTGCGCTACCCCTACCACCATCTCGTGTGCGGGGACTGGTGGGACGAGGACCCCTCCTCGCGCTGGTACAACTCCTTCAAGCACATCGCCTGCGGCTCCTACCCGTCCTGGACGGGAGGGGACTCCGAGGCGCTCTGGACGGAGACGACCGCCTACCAGAGCTTTGCCTGGATCGAGTACAACACCGACCCCGTCGTTCCCGGCCGGGGCTCGGCCATCTTCCTGCACGACAACATCGGCACGGCGACGACCGGCTGCGTCACTCTCGCCCCCGCTACGTTGGACAAAGTGCTCGACTGGCTGCGACCGAGCGACCGTCCCCGTGTGGTCATCGGGACGGATGCGACGATACGCGGGTACTGAGGGGATCCCGGACGCGACAAGAGGGGCGCCGCAGCGCCCCTCTTGTGGATGCCGTGTGACCGGCAGCTAACTGGTTAGAAGTCTTCCATCCCGCCACCGCCCGGCATGGCCGGGGCAGCATCCTCGGGCTTGTCCACGATGACCGCCTCCGTCGTGAGGAAGAGGGCGGCGATCGACGCGGCGTTCTGCAGGGCCGAGCGCGTGACCTTGGCGGCGTCGATGACACCCGCTTTGAACAGGTCTTCGTAGTCGCCCGTGGCTGCGTTGAGGCCGTGGCCCGCCTTGAGGCCCTTCACCTTCTCGACGACGACGCCACCTTCGAGGCCGGCGTTGACGGCGATCTGCTTGAGCGGCTCCTCGACGGCGCGGGCGACGATGCGTGCGCCCGTCCCCTCGTCGCCCTCGAGCTTCTCGGCACGATCGAGGATCGCCTGCTGCGAGCGCAGGAGAGCAACACCGCCTCCGGGCACGACGCCCTCCTCGATGGCGGCTTTCGTCGTGGAGACGGCGTCCTCGATACGGTGCTTCTTCTCCTTCAGCTCGACCTCGGTCGCAGCGCCGACCTTGATGACGGCGACGCCACCGGACAGCTTGGCGAGACGCTCCTGCAGCTTCTCCCGGTCGTAGTCCGAGTCGGTGTTCTCGATCTCGGTCTTGATCTGGTTGATGCGGCCCTTGATGTCCGACTCCTCGCCGGCACCCTCGACGATGGTCGTCTCGTCCTTCGTGACGACGATCTTGCGGGAACGGCCGAGCAGGTCGAGCGTGACGTTCTCCAGCTTGAGGCCGACCTCCTCGGTGACGACCTGGCCCCCGGTGAGGATGGCGATGTCCTGCAGCATCGCCTTGCGGCGCTCACCGAAGCCGGGAGCCTTCACCGCCGCGCTCTTGAACGTGCCGCGAATCTTGTTGACGACGAGCGTGGCGAGCGCCTCGCCCTCGACGTCCTCGGCGAGGATGACAAGCGGCTTGCCGGTCTGCATGACCTTCTCGAGAACAGGCAGCAGGTCGCGTACGGCAGAGATCTTCGAGCCGACGATCAGCAGGTAGGGGTCCTCGAGAGAGGCCTCCATGCGCTCGGGGTCGGTGACGAAGTAGGGGGAGATGTAGCCCTTGTCGAAGCGCATGCCCTCGACGAGCTCCATGTCCATACCGAAGGTCTGGCTCTCCTCGACGGTGATGACACCGTCCTTGCCGACCTTGTCGATCGCCTCGGCGATCATGGAGCCGATCTCGGTGTCGGCGGCGGAGATGCCGGCGACCTGGGCGATCTGGTCCTTCGAGTCGGTGTCCTTGGCGATGTCCCGGACCGAGTCGACGGCGGTCTCGACCGCCGCCTCGATGCCCTTCTTGAGCGACATCGGGTTCGCCCCGGCGGCGACGTTGCGCAGGCCCTCCCGGACCATGGCGCCGGCGAGCACCGTCGCCGTCGTGGTGCCGTCACCGGCCACGTCGTCGGTCTTCTTGGCGACTTCCTTGACGAGCTCAGCCCCGACCTTCTCCCAGGGATCCTCGAGCTCGATCTCTTTTGCGATCGATACCCCGTCGTTGGTGATAGTCGGCGCGCCCCACTTCTTCTCGAGCACGACGTTGCGGCCCTTCGGCCCGAGCGTCACCTTTACGTCATCGACCAGCTGGTTCATGCCCTTCTCGAGCGACCGGCGGGCCTGCTCGTCGAAAGCGATCAGCTTCGGCATCGTTGCTACTTCCTCCCTTTGTGCCCGGGTCGTCCGGGCGTTGGCACTCTCATCGACCGAGTGCCAGACTAGCACTCTCCACAGGGGAGTGCTACCGCTCTGCCTGCGAAGGGGGGAAGGGTTCTCCGGCGCCCGGCGTTGCGGAGAGACGTGGCCTCCCCCACGCCGCAGGGCGTTTTGCTCTCCCGGCGGCTCGTCGTGCTCATGGCGGTGTCGACGGGAGTCTCCGTGGCGACGAATTACTACGCCCAGCCCTTGCTGGCCGCCATCGGGCGCTCGTTCCACCTTGCCGGCGGCGAGGCCGGCCTCATCGTGACGGCGTCGCAGGTGGGCTACGTGGCGGGGTTGCTGTTGCTCGTTCCTCTCGGGGACCTTCTCGAGCGCCGAAACCTCGTCGTCGTCATGGCCCTCGTGGCCGCCGGCGGCCTCGTCGGGGCGGCGCTCGCCCCCAATTTCGCCCTGCTGTTCCTCTTCGCCGTCCTCGTCGGGGCGAGCTCGGTCGTGGCACAGATCCTCGTGGCCTTCGCCGCCACGCTCGCCCTCGAGCAAGAGCGCGGCAAGGTGGTCGGCTCGGTCATGAGCGGTCTGCTCCTCGGGGTCCTTCTCGCCCGCACCGTCGCCGGCTACATCGCCGCCGCCTCGTCCTGGCGGGTGGTCTATGTCTGCGCAGCCGGCCTCATGGCCGTGCTGGCGGCCGTGCTCTGGCGCAGCCTGCCCCGCTACCGGGCCGGCCTCGATCTGAGCTACCCGAAAGTGCTGGCTTCGGTGGTCGCCATCTTCCGTCGCGAGCCGGTGCTGCGGAGGCGCGCCCTCTATGGGGCCCTCTCGTTCGCGGTGTTCTCGGTTCTCTGGACGAGCCTGGCGTTCCTCCTCTCCGGCGCGCCCTACCGCTACGGCGCGGGCACGATCGGGCTCTTCGGCCTCGCCGGCGCGGCCGGGGTGGTCATGGCCTCGGTTGCGGGGCGCTTCGCCGATGCCGGCAAGCAGCAGGCGATGACGGTGGCGACCGCCC
>DASPSK010000362.1:0-16085 GCA_035623975.1 Acidimicrobiales bacterium
GCCTCCTGGATGCGGGAGCGAGCCTCCCGCCAGCTCGCAACCGAGCCGATGTCGGTCTACGAGGTCCATCTCGGGTCGTGGCGTCGCCGGCCAGACGGCCACTTCATGACGTACGCGGAGCTGGCCGAGCCGCTGGCAGACCACGTCGTCGCCCACGGGTTCAGCCACGTAGAGCTCATGCCGGTGATGGAGCATCCCTTCTACGGCTCCTGGGGGTACCAGACGACCGGGTATTTCGCGCCGACCGCGCGCTTCGGCCATCCGACCGAGTTCATGACCTTCGTCGACCATCTCCATCAACGTGGGATCGGCGTCATCTTGGACTGGGTCCCTTCCCACTTCGCCACGGACGGCTTTGCCCTCGGAGAGTTCGACGGCACCCGCCTCTACGAGCACGAGGACGCCCGTCACCGCATCCACCCCGACTGGGGCAGCTACGAGTTCAACTACTCGCGCCACGAGGTGCGCTCGTTCCTCATCTCGAGCGCCTGGTTCTGGCTCGACCGGTACCACGCCGACGGGCTCCGGGTCGACGCCGTCGCCTCCATGCTCTACCTCGACTACTCCCGCCGCGAGGGGCAGTGGGTGCCGAACCGCTACGGGGGCCGGGAGAACCTCGATGCCGTCTCGTTCCTACGCCAGTGCAACGAGTCCGTGCACGAGCGCTTCCCAGGCGTCGTCACCGTCGCCGAGGAATCCACGGCCTGGCCGGGGGTATCACGGCCGGTGAGCGAGGGCGGTTTGGGTTTCTCGATGAAGTGGGACATGGGCTGGATGCACGACACCTTGCAGCACCTCGAGCGTGACCCCGTCCACCGGCACTACCACTACCACGAGCTCACCTTCCGCGCCCTCTACGCCTTCACCGAGCGCTTCGTGCTGCCGCTCTCCCATGACGAGGTCGTGCACGGGAAGGGCTCGCTCGCCATGAAGATGCCGGGCGACGACTGGCGCAAGCTCGCCAACGTCCGCTTGCTCTTCGCCCTCCAGTGGCTTCAGCCCGGCAAGAAGCTCCTCTTCATGGGATGCGAGTTCGCCACCTGGCGGGAGTGGAGTCACGAGGGCCAGCTCGACTGGGCCCTCCTCGGTTATCTCGAGCATGCCGGTGTCGCCCACCTCGTCGGGGACCTCAACCGCCTCTACCGGGAGCTGGCGGCCTTGCAGTCCGACTTCGACCCGGACGGTTTTAGATGGATCATCGCCGACGACGTCTCCAACGACGTCCTTGCCTGGTCCCGCTCCGTTCCCGGCCGCAGGGGCGAGCCGGGATGCGACGTCGTCGCCGTATTCAACCTCACGCCCGTCGTGCGGGACGGCTATCGCCTCGGGGTCCCGAAGCCCGGGGACTGGCTCGAGCTCTGCAACACCGACGCCACCGAGTACGGCGGGAGCGGGAGCGGCAACCTCGGGCGCGTGCTCGCCGAGCCCCTCGCGGCCCACGGCTATGCCAACAGCCTCGAGCTCGTCTTGCCGCCGCTCGGCGCCCTCGTCCTCGCCCAGACCGGCGGCCACCCCCGTCCGGGCGGCGGGGCCAACACGGCTCCCTAGCGGTTGTCGTCCGGGAACCGCCCGCTTCCGAGGAGAACAACCGAGCGGCCCTCCACGTCCAAGCGGTCCCCCGGCTTGAGCGGGACGCTGGCGCCCGCCTCGTCGAAGAAGGGGTCGGTCTCGCGGGCCGTGTCGATCACCGGCGACCACCACTGGGAGAACCGCCCGTCGGGCACGACGAACTCCAGCGGCTCCCAGAAGGCGTTCAAGATGAGGAAGAAACTGCCGTTGAGCGCCTGCTCCCCCCGACTGTCGGTGCTGGCGTCCCCGTTCAGGAACACCCCGACACAGCGGGCGAAGCTCACGCTCCAGTCGGCGTCTGACATCTCCTCACCCGTCGGGGCGAACCAGGCGATGTCGCTCACGCCGGCGCCGTGCAGCGGCCGACCCTGGAACCAGCGTCGCTGGCGGAAGATGGGGTGGCGGTGGCGGATCGCCCCGAGGCGCCGAACGAAGACGAGCAGGTCGCGATCGGCGTGCTCCCAATCGAGCCAGGTGACCTCGTTGTCCTGGCAGTAGGGGTTGTTGTTGCCCCACTGCGTGTGGCCGATCTCGTCGCCGGCCAGCAGCATGGGCACACCTTGTGACAGCAGCAGCGTCACGAGAAAGTTGCGTTGCTGCCGGCGGCGGATCTGGTTGACCTCGGCGTCGTCCGTCGGGCCCTCGGCGCCGCAGTTCCAGGAACGGTTGTCGTCGCTGCCGTCGTGGTTGTCCTCGAGGTTGGCCTCGTTGTGCTTGTGCTCGTAGCAGACGAGGTCGCGCAAAGTGAAGCCGTCGTGACAGGTGACGAAGTTGATGCTCGCCCAGGGCTTGCGGCCGGTGTGCTCGTAGAGGTCGGAGCTCCCCGTCAGGCGCGAAGCCAGCTCGGGCAGCTTCTGCTCGCGCCCGCGCCAGTAGTCGCGGACGCAGTCTCGGTACTTGCCGTTCCACTCCGACCACAACGGCGGGAAGTTGCCCACCTGGTAGCCGCCTTCGCCCACATCCCACGGCTCGGCGATGAGCTTGACCTGGCTGATGACGGGGTCCTGCTGGATGATGTCGAAGAAGGCGGAGAGGCGGTCGACTTCGTGCAGCGTGCGGGCGAGCGTGGCTGCCAGGTCGAAACGGAAGCCGTCGACGTGCATGTCGATGACCCAGTAGCGCAGGCTGTCCATGAGCAGCTGCAACACGTGCGGGTGACGGACGTTCAAAGTGTTGCCCGTCCCGGTGTAGTCCACGTAGTAACGGGGATCGTTCGGGTCGAGGCGGTAGTAGGCGACGTTGTCGATGCCCTTGTACGACAACGTCGGGCCGGAGTGGTTGCCCTCGGCCGTGTGGTTGTAGACGACGTCGAGGAGCACCTCGATGCCGGCCGAGTGCATCGTCTTCACGAGCTGCTTGAATTCCTGCACCTGCTGTCCGAGCTGGCCCGTGGCGGAGTACTCGTTGTGAGGGGCGAGGTAACAGATGGAGTTGTAGCCCCAGTAGTTCCGCAGCCCCTGCTCGACGAGAGCGGCGTCGTGGATGAACTGGTGTACCGGCTGCAGCTCCACGGCTGTGACCCCGAGCGAGAGGAGATGCTCGATCACCGGCTCGGTCGCAAGCCCTGCGTAGCTGCCG
Source organism: Acidimicrobiales bacterium (assembly GCA_035623975.1). Classification (GTDB taxonomy): domain Bacteria; phylum Actinomycetota; class Acidimicrobiia; order Acidimicrobiales; family Bog-793; genus JAKACA01. The sequence goes on from DASPSK010000362.1 coordinate 3,148, forward strand.
CGGATCTGGGCGGGTACATCGGGGTGCTTGGCCGTGAAGCCCTTCACGTGCATCTCGTAGACGATCGTCTTGTACCAGGGTGTCTGCGGCGGGCGGTCGTTTCCCCAGTCGAAGTACGGGCTGATGACGACGTTCTTCGGCATGGAGGCGGCGCTGTCGGCCCGGCTGATGCGCGCCTCGTCGGCGTGCTGCTGCCCGTAGAGGGAGCGGTTCCACTTCACCTCACCTTCGACCGCTTTCCCGTACGGGTCGAGAAGGAGCTTGCCGGCGTTGCAGCGCAGCCCCTGCACGGGCCGCCAGGGCCCGTGCACGCGAAAGCCGTACCGCTGGCCGGGCCCGACACCGGCCATGTAGCCGTGCTGGACCTGGGCGGTCTCCTCCGGCAGCAAAAAGCGCGTCTCCCGCCCCCACTCGTCGAACAGGCACACCTCCACCTGCTCTGCCACCGCGGAGAAGAGCGAGAAGTTCGTGCCGATGCCGTCGTAGGTGGCGCCGAGGGGATACGGCTTCCCCGCGGAGATTTCCACCCGCGGTCGTTGCATCGGGTCACTTTACTGCAAGGGTCCCTGCCAGTTACGGGCGAGCGCTCGACCGCCTCGCGCGCCGCCCGGTCGGGGCGCCATAGGGTGTCGAGGTGATCGTCTCGCCGGATGTCCTCCTCGGCCCGCTCATGGACGAGAACATCTCGCGGGCGGCCGGGGCGTCGCACGGGCAGATGATGGACCGGGAGGGCTTCGGCCGGATCGTCGAGCCGCTCGGCCGGCCGCTCGAGGAGCGCACGACGTTGTACGGGCGAGTCGTCCCCGCAGCTGTCTGATGTCGGAGGAGCGATCAGGCGGCGATGCCGCTCGGCTCATCGGCGAGCTGCTCGACCAACGCCAGGCGAAGGCGAACAGGGATCTGTTGCGGGGCCTGGTGGAGTCGGCCCTCGACCTCGCCGACGGCGTTCCGAGCCGCCTCGACCTGAAGATCGCCACGGCGGCGCTCGCCGAGATGGGGCGGGCGTTCCACCTCTTCGCGCCCTTCCGGGGCGTGCCGAAGCTGACGATGTTCGGCTCCGCCCGCACGCACCAGTCCGACCCGCTCTACGCCCAGGCGAAAGAGCTCGCCGCCCGCGTCGCCGCCGAGGGCTGGCTCGTCGTCACTGGCGCCGGGCCGGGGATCATGGCGGCGGGGCACGAGGGAGCCGGGCCGGACATGTCACTCGGGGTCGAGATCCGCCTGCCGTTCGAGTCGGCCTCCCATCCGGAGCTGGCGGCGGAGGGACGTCTCGTGGAGATGAAGTACTTCTTCACGAGAAAGCTCATGCTCATGAAGGAGTCGGCTGCCTTCGCCGTCCTGCCCGGGGGGTTCGGGACGCTCGACGAGGCCTTCGAGATGCTGACACTGCTGCAGACGGGCAAGGCCGAGCCGGCACCGATCGTCCTTGTCGACCTCCCCGGTGAACCGTACTGGGAGGCGTGGGAGGGCTTCGTCGTCGGTGAGGTCATCCGGCGAGGTCTCGCCAGCCCGACCGACGCCGCCTTCTACCGGATCACCGACGACGTCTCGGTCGCCGTGGAGGAGATCCTCGGCTTCTACCGCAACTACCACTCACGGCGTTTCGTCGGGGCGATCATGGTGATCCGGCTCCGCCACTCCCCGAGCGACGACGAGCTGGAGGCGCTCAACCGCGAGTTCGCCGACATCTGCTCGCCGAAGGGGATCTGGCGGACCGAGCCGCTCGGGCCGGAGCGCTCCGACCGCGAGTACCTCGACCTCCCCCGCGTCGCCCTCGAGCTCGATCTGAAGTACCAGGGGCGGTTTCGCCAGCTGATCGACGCCCTCAACACCTGCGGGGCGAGCACGTCGGCGCCCTAGAGGCGTCGCCGCCCACGAAGGAGGACGTCATGCCGCCTGAACACGAGCACGCCATGGACTATCTCGTCGTGGTCGTGTTCGAGAACCGTTCGTTCGACAACCTGCTCGGCTGCCTTTACGCCCCCGGCGAGGTCCCCGCCTTCGAGGGCGTGATCGGCAAGGACCTCAGCAACCCCATCCCTGCCTGGGCCGAAGACGGCCGCGACCACGGGGTGGTCCCTTACGCCGTCGCGAGCGGGATGGACTCGCCCGACCCGGATCCGGGCGAGGAGTACCAGCACACGAACACCCAGCTCTTCGGTGTCCTGGACGAGGCCAACCGATACAAGGACGCCACCGAGATGGTGGCGCCCTACAACGCCCCCCCGGCGGGCCGGGAGCCGACGATGGATGGCTTCGTCACCGACTACATCAGCTTCTTCACCCGGGAGATGGGCCGGCAGCCGAGCTACGACGAGTACCGGCAGATCATGACGGGCTACACGCCCGAGCAGGTCCCGGTCATCAGCGAGATCGCCCGCCATTTCGGCGTGTTCGACCACTGGTTCAGCGAGGTCCCCTCGCAGACCCTGACGAACCGCTCGTTCTGGACGGCAGCGACGGCGTCGGGTTTCGTCGTCAACCGGCCGATGACGGCCTTCATGCACCGCAACGACGCCGAGACGATCTTCGAGCGGCTCGAGCAGCACGGCAGGACTTGGAAGGTCTACGTGCTCGAGCCCGAACCCATCTCCTTCACCGGCATGATCCACATGGCGCGCCTGCGGGGCAGCTTCGCCACGAATTTCGTGCCCTTCTCGGAGTTCGAGCGGGACGCCGCCGCCGGCACGCTGCCCAGCCTGTCGCTCATCGAGCCGAACCTCCTGGCAGGCCACGGCGACTACCACCCCGCCTTCGGGCGCGCCCTGTTGCCGGGCGTGGAGATACCCGTCGACCCGCCCTCGTCGATCCTCGCCGGCGAAGCCTTCCTGGCGCGCGTCTACGATGCCGTCAAGTCGGCCCGCTCCCCCACCGGGGCGAACGCCTTCAACACGACGCTGCTCATCGGATGGGACGAGCCGGGCGGAACCTACGACCACGTGCCGCCTGGGCCCGTTCCCCCGCCCGACCCTTCTGCGCCCACCGGCGAGCTCGGCTTCAAGTTCGACCGGTCGGGCTATCGCGTCCCCGCCATCGTCGTCTCGCCGTGGGTGGAGGAGGGAGTCGTCCTCAACGAGGAGTACCGGCACACTTCGATGATCGCCACGCTTCGCAAGCTCTGGGGCCTCGGCGCTCCCCTGAGCGCCCGTGACGCCGCCGCCCGGACCTTCGACCACGTGCTCAGCCGTGACGTCCCTCGTGACCCCGAGACCTGGCCGAGGCTCGCTCCGCGGCCGGTGTCGAGCTTCCAGCTCGAGCGGGTGGAGGCGGGCAGGGCGCTCGGCACGCTCGGGAGGCATCTCTGCCATGGCCTCCGCCTGCACGCCGACGAGGCGGGCATCACGCTGCCGCGGGTGCCGTCCGACCCGATCGCCGAGATCTCTCCGGCGCTCGCGCTCGACATCGTCAACCGGATCGGCGCGAGGTACTTCCCCCGCCTGGCACGCCCACCGGAGCGCCGGCGTCATCGAAACGTCAGCTCCAGGAGCTAGACCGGTGACGTGAGGGTCTTGGTCGCCGAGGACGACGGCGCCCTCTCCGCCGTGCTCGTCCGTGGGTTGCGAGCCGCCGGGTATGTCGTCGACGCCGTCTCGGACGGGACGAGCGCCTGGGACTACCTGCGGACCTACGATTACGAGGTCGCCGTCCTCGACTGGAACCTACCTGGTAGAACGGGTGTCGAGGTGGTGCGGGCGCTGCGGCAAAAGGGCTCCGCCCTTCCCGTCATGATGCTGACGGCCCGCGATGCCGCCGCCGATCGCGTCACGGGGCTCGACGAGGGGGCCGACGACTACCTCGTCAAGCCGTTCGACTTCGGCGAGCTGCTCGCCCGCCTCCGCGCCCTGCAGCGGCGCCCGGCTTCGTCACAGCCTCCCCGCTTGAGCGTGGGCGACATCGTCTTCGACCCGGCGTCACGAGAGGTCCGCGTCGGGACCCGCGCCGCCTCGCTCACCGCCACCGAGCTCGCCATCCTCGAAGTGCTCCTCCGGCGGGCGCCCGCCATTGTGGAGCGTCGCACCATCGCCCTGCACGCCTGGGGCTCGGAGGCAGATGCCCTCGGCTCGAACACGATCGACGTCCACCTCGCCAGGCTCCGCGCCAAGCTCGCCGGGGGCCGCGCCCGCATCGAAACCGTCCGCGGTCTCGGTTACCGCATCGTGCCCGGATGAGCGGTCGGCGCCGGATCACCCCCGCCCACCGGGCTCATGCCGTGCGGGTGGCGGCTGCGGCCACGCTCCTCGTGGCCATCGTCTCGGTCGCCCTCGGCGCCGCCCTCGACCTGCTCGTGTCCCAGCGCCTGACCACCCAGGTGAGCCAAGAGGTGCTCACCAGGCTCGCCCAGGCGAAACGAGACCTCGCCTTCCCGACAGGCAAGCAGGCGGCCGCCGCCTTCGCCAGCGGTGACGAAGGCGGCCGTTACGGCCTCGGCATCTACGGAGCCCCCGTGTTCGTATGGGAGGTGTCGGCATCCGGCGCCGTCGTGCGGGCCACGCCCGGCGCGCCTGGGCTGCCGGCACGGCGGTGGGGAGCCGCGGCCGCCCAGGGTGGCCTGACCATCGGGACGACGCCGTTCTTGCTGGCCTCCCGCCCTCTCGCCCGGGGATGGCTCGTGGCCGGAGAAAGCCTGGCGGAGCTCTCCCACGTGCGCTCCGTGCTCGTGAACTCGGAGGCGCTCGCCCTGCCGATCTTGATCATCGCTGTGTTTCTCGGCTCCCTCGCCATCGGGATCCGCTCCGTGGTTCCCGTCGAAGAGGCTCGCAGGCGGCAACTTGAGTTCACGGCGGACGCCTCCCACGAGCTGCGTACGCCGCTCAGCGTCATCGAGGCCGAGCTGGCCCTCTGGCGTCAGGGCGGCGGGGAGACCGATGCCGAGGTACTCGACCGAGCCACGACCCTGCAGCGGATCGGGCGGGAGAGCGCCCGCCTCCAGCGGATCGTGGAGGACCTGCTCTGGCTGGCGCGCTTCGACTCCGAGCCGGCTCCCCCAGGCGACGAGCCCATCGACCTCGCCACCATCGCCGAGCTCTGCGCCGATCGCTTTGCCGCCCTGGCGGCGTCCCGCCAGGTCACGATCTCCTTGCAGCGCCCGCCCGAGGGCAGCGTCGCCGTCGTGGCGCCTCCCGAGTGGATCGACCGGCTCGTCGGAGTCCTCGTCGACAATGCCTGTCGCTACGCCGGCGAGGGCGGCTGCGTGCTGATCTCGGTCGGGGTGTCCGGGTCGAGGGCCGTGCTGGCGGTCGAGGACAGCGGCCCCGGCATCCCGCCGGGCGAGCGGGACCGGCTCTTCGACCGTTTCCGCCGCGCCACCGACGAGCCCGGCGGCCACGGTCTCGGGCTGGCTATCGCCGACTCGGTTGTCCGCTCGACCGGGGGTCGTTGGCGGATCGGCCGTGCCGCCGCCGGCGGGGCCCGTATGGAGGTCTCCTGGTCGCAGGGCTGAGCCGGTCGGCCGCTCGGCGTCGGCCTCGCCGTCTCACGGCGCCGGCGCGTCCCATTCCTCGTCGTCGCCAGGTCGTCCGGCCCGCCCTGGGCCGTCCCCGGTCGCCGGGCGGCCCCGCCCCCGTCCACCCCCGGTCGCCGGTGCCGTTGCCGATGAGGCCGCCGCCGCCAGGAGGGCGGCGGCTTTCTCGACCGCCGACCGCGCCCGGTTGACGAGGCGCTCCCGCTCCGTGGCGAGGGCGGCGGCCTCGTCCGACCCGTCCTCCAGGCCGGCTCGCAGCACGTCCATGGCGGCGTCGGCGAGCCGCTCGGTGAGGCGGTCGAGCTCTGCGGCCAGCTCGTCGAAGCGGTCCGTCCCGGGCACGGATCGGCGCCGACTCAGCGAGCGCTCGGCCGCCGCTCGGTGACGGTGACGTCGAGCTCGCCTTTGCCGAACTGTGCCCGTAGCACCTTCTTGTCGAACTTCCCGACGCTCGTCTTCGGCACCTCCTCGATGATCGACCACCGTTCCGGCACCCACCAGCGGGCGACGCGCCCCTCCAAGAAACCCTCCAGCTCCTCCACCGACACCCCGGCGCCCTCTTTCAGCACCACGCAGGCAAGGGGGCGCTCGTCCCAGCGCTCGTCGGGCACGGCCACGACGGCCGCCTCGAACACGTCCGGGTGTGCCATGAGGGCATTCTCGAGCTCGACGGAGGAGATCCACTCGCCACCCGTCTTGATGACGTCCTTGGTCCGGTCGGTGATCGTGAGATATCCCAGCTCGTCGACGGTGCCGACATCGCCCGTCCGCAGCCAGCCGTCGTGAAACCGCTCGGGCGAGTCGTCGCCGTAGTACGAGCCGGTTACCCACGGCCCGCGCACCTCGAACTCACCGACGCTCTCGCCGTCGCGGGGCGCCACCTTGCCCTCACCGTCGACGACGCGCAGCTCCACGCCGAAGACGACGCGGCCGGCCTTCTGGCGGTAGAACCAGGCCTCCTCCCCGCTCACGCCTCGAGGTGGGTGGGCGACGGCCCCGAGCGGGCTCGTCTCGGTCATTCCCCAGGCCTGAATGATGGGCACGCCGTAGCGCTCCTCGAAGGCCTTCATCAACGACCCTGGCACCGCCGAGCCGCCGCAGACGATGCAACGGAACGACGACAGATCCGATCCGTGCGACTCGGCGTAGCGCAGGACCTCGTTCCAGATCGTGGGGACGGCGCCGGCAAAGCTCGGCCGTTCGGCCTCGATGATGCGCACGAGCGGCTCGGCCTGCAGGAACTGCTTCGGCAGGATGAGGTCGGCGCCGGCCAGCCACGCCGCATAGGGGATCCCCCAGGCGTTGGCGTGAAACTGCGGCACGACGACGAGGACCCGGTCCGCCGAGGAGACGGCGAGCGTGCTCGCGGACGTGCTCGAGAGCGAGTGCAGGTAGGTGGAGCGGTGGCTGTAGGCGACCCCTTTCGGATTGCCCGTCGTCCCGCTCGTGTAGCACATGGCGGCCGCTTGGCGTTCGTCGAGGACCGGCCATTCGTAACCCGGCTCGCCTGCGGCGAGGAGCTCGCGGTACGGCATCGTCTCGCCGAGGGCCGAGGCGTCCTCGTTGCCCACGACGACGATGCGCTCGACGCTCGGGCACTCCCCCACCACGCGGGCGAGCGCCCCGGCCAAGGCGGCGTCGCAGATGATGACCTTGTCCTCGGCGTGGTCGATGACGTATTTGAGCTGCTCGGGGAAGAGGCGGACGTTCAGCGTGTGGAGGACGGCGCCCATGCTCGGGACGGCGAGGTAGGCCTCGATGTGCTCCTGGTGGTTGAAGCAAAACGTGCCGACACGGTCCCCGTTACCGATCCCGAGCGAGGCCAGGCCGGAGGCGAGCCGCTCGGCGTTCTCCGCCACCTGGGCGAAGCGGGCCCGGCGGAAGCCGGAGCCCTCGAAGGTGACGATCTCGCTCCGGCCGTGCAGCTGCTTGCCGTGCCGGAGGATCTCGCTGACGAGGAGCGGTGAGTCCTGCATCGTGCTGCGCATGCGGCGGCCTCCTTGGAACGTGCGTGGCGTCTCCCGCAAGCCTAGAGCGCCGCTGGGCGGCCGCTCAGGAGGGCGGCGCGGACGGTTTGGGACTTTTGCCACTGTACGTGGTCTAGTGCACACGCATAGTGTTATAGGGGTCGGCTCCGTCCTGGGTCTCCCTCGGGAAAGTCGGCACCGATAGGCTGCGAACGCCGGTGAGTGGGGAGAGGGGGGAGGGGGCGCGGTGGGAGATGTCGCAAGGCGGGCGCCCTCTCAGCAGTGGCCGCGCCGGCGCGACGGCTCCGGCGACGATCTCGCCGCCGTGCTCGACCGCATCTCGCAGGTCCTGGCCGAAGCGACCATCAGCTACGACGACACCCTGGAGCTCATCGCCCGCACCGCCAGCACGGTGCTCGGAGGGTCGTGCGTGCTCTGGCTCGTCGATGACACCGGTCGCGAGCTCACCCTGGCGGCGGCCCACGATGCCAATCCGGAGCGCCTGGCGATCCTCACGCGGGCCTTCGCCGGAGCCCGTCACAGCGTGCGCGACCCGGTCTTCTCGGAGACTCTGCTGTCCCCCGGGCTTCGCTGCTTCGACCCGGTGGCTTGGGGGGAGCTGCGAGGCTGGGCGCGGGCGTCGGCGCCGGCCAGCCTGCAGGCGCTGGGTCCGGCCGTCCTGTTGACGGTCCCCCTCCGCGCCCGGGGCACGACGCCCGGGATTCTCGGGCTCATCACCCAAGCCGGTCAGGGTGATCTCGACGAGGCCGGCCGCGTGCTCCTTCGCCAGCTCGGCGACCGCGTGGCTCTCGCCATTGACAACGCCCGCTTGCTTCGCGCAGCCGAGCGGCAGATCGAAGAGCGCCGTCGCGCCGAGCAGGCCCGCCAGGCTGGCGAGACGACCCTCGCCGCCGTCTCCCGCTCCGGGCCGATCCTGCTGTTCGCCTGCGACGCGGACGCCACCATCGTCCACATGGACGGTGGTCTGCTCACCCAGTTCCAGCGCCTAAGCGACTCGATCATGGGCAAGAACTTCCTCAGCGTGTTCCGCGAGTACCCGCATGTGACCGAGCTGGCGAAGCGGGCGCTCGCCGGTGAGCAGATCCGGCGTGCCCAGTTCACCCTCGGGTCGTTCAACCTTGAGACGTGGGCGTCGCCCCTGCGGGATCGCGACGGTGCTCTCGCCGGCTTTGCCGGCATCGTCGTCGACGCCTCCGCCCGCGTGGCGGCGGAGGCGGCCGTTCTCGAGTCCGTCCGCCGGCAGTCCGCCCTGGTCGAGCATGCCTCCGATGTCATCATCGTCATGACCCCTGATGGCAGGGTGCACTATGTCAATCCGGCGGCACGGCGGGTCCTCGGCTATCCCTGGCGCTCGGGTGACGTCCTCGACGTCCTCTCGCTCATCCATCCCGAGGACCGCGACCGCTGCCGGGCCGAGATCCGCCAGGCGATCAAACGGCCCGGCGCGCAGGAGCCGGTCGAGTTCCGCCTCCGGCACGCCAACGGCGGCTACCGCTTGATCCAGTCGATCGGGAACAACCTTCTCGACGATCCAGCCGTGGGGGGTTTCGTGGTCACGTTGCGGGACGTGACCGAGGAGAGCTTCGCCTCGGAGCGCTTCCGTCTGATCGCCGAGCGCCAGGCGGCGCTGGCGGACCTCGGGCGCTGGGCGCTCGTCGGTCTCGAGTACGCCGATCTCGTCTCCGACGCCGTCACGGTGCTCGCCGAGCACTCGGGGGCCGATTTCGTGCGCGTCTTCGACGCCCTGCCCGACGCCGACTTCATCGCGCTCTCGGCCAGCCACGGGGAGGACATCGGCGGCGGCGAGCTTCTCTCGGCGGACCCGACGTCATCACCGGCGAGCTACGCCCTCATGACCGGCCAGACCGTGCTCTGCGGCGATCTCCTCCAGGAGGAGCGCTTCGACGTGCCGGATCTGTGGACGCGGGCCAACGCGGCCTCCCTCGTCGTCGTGCCGATCCCCGGCTCGGACATGCCCGTCGGGGTGCTCGAGGTCGGCTCCCGCACGTGTGGCGCCTTCGCCGAGGAGGACGTCAACTTCGTGGAGGCCGTCGCCAACGTGCTGGCGGCGGCCACGGCCCGGCACCGCGCCGAGATGGCCATCCGCCGGCAGGCCCTCCAGGACCCCCTCACCGGGCTGCCGAACCGGCTCGTCCTGGCTGACCACGATGTCGCCTCGCATGCCGCCACCGGCTACCTGCCCACCATGAGCGGGGCGGAGCGCACCGTCTTCGTGCTCGACATCGACGGGTTCAAGGAGATCAACGACACCTTCGGCCACGCCATCGGGGACCTCGTGCTCCTGGAGGCGTCCCGGCGTCTCCGGGCCATCGGCGACCCGGTCGAGCTCGTCGCCCGCCTCGGAGGGGACGAGTTCGCCCTTGTCGTCCATGGGGCCCAGCACGCCGAGGACCGGCTGTCGGCTCGTATCGAGGAGGACCGGCTCGCCAACCAGATTCTCTCGGTCCTCGGGGATGCCCTTGATGCCGAGGGCGTCAGGCTCCACCTCCGCGGCACTATCGGCATCGCCTCGGCCGACCTCGGGCAGGACGACAAGCCGCTCGAGGTCCCCGACCTCCTCCGCCGGGCAGAAGCGGCCATGTACCAGGCCAAGACCGAGCATCAACGCGTCCGCCGCTACAGCGACGATCTCGAGCGTTCGAGCCGCTCCCGCCTTGTCCTCGCGAGCGAGATGGCCGAGGCGATCGACCAGGGCCAGCTGCGGCTCGACTTCCAGCCGATAGTGCGCTGCGCCGACGGTGGGGTCACCGGGGTGGAAGCCCTCGTGCGATGGCAGCACCCCAGCAGGGAACTGCTCTTACCGGACGTCTTCGTGCCACTCGCAGAGCAGACCGGCATCATCTGGGAGCTGACTGGCTGGGTGCTGCAGCGTGCCCTGGCGGAATGCGCCTTCTGGCACCGGAAGGGATACCTCATCCCCGTGTCTGTCAACCTCTCGGCGAGCACCGTTCACGACCCCCTCCTCCTCGATGTCGTCATGTCGGCGGCGGCCAACGTCGATCTCCCCCCGGGCGCGATCCAGCTCGAGATCACCGAGAGCGCCGTCATGCGGGATCCAGCCGGAGCCGTGCGCTCGCTCGAGGCGCTCACCTCGCGAGGCGTGCGTTTCGCCCTCGACGACTTCGGGACCGGCTACTCATCCCTCGGTTATCTGCAGCGCCTCCCCGTCGCCTCCGTGAAGGTCGACAAGTCCTTCGTCATCCCCCTCGCCAAGGGCAACGACGATGTCAGCAGGGCGATCGTGCGAGCCGTCGTCGAGCTCGGCCACAGCATGGACCTTGACGTCATCGCCGAGGGCGTCGACTCTGCCGCCGCCCGGTCGGTGGCCACGGCGCTTGGTTGCGACGCCATGCAGGGTTTCTTCATCGCCTCGCCGCAGGAGCCGCAGGCTCTGCAAAGCTGGCTCGAGGAGAACGTCCCCCGCTCCGGACCGGCGGGCATGCGCCCCGGATCATCTGGCGCCGCCAGCGCCGACTGAGAAGCCAGACCGGCCTTCACGAGCCTCCGGCGGCCGGCCGGGCGGCGGTCTGTGCGCGGGGGAGGCTCTGGGAGGCGCTGCCAGGTCGCGCCGGGCGCGCGGATCCCCCGCGGCGGTCGGCGGAGCCGCGACGTGATGTTTGACGGACGGTCCGTACGCTGAGGCGAAAGAGGTGCTGGCCGGCTACTTCGTGCTGGAGACGGCCGATCTTGACGATGCGATCGCCTGGGCGGTCCAGATGCCGGCCGCTCGGAGGGGCAAGATCGAGCTCCGCCCGATCGCGCCATGGACGCCAACGCCGCCCTGGTCAAGGTACTGCGGGAGGAAGGCTCGAGAGTGCTCGCCACTCTGGTGCCAACTCGGAGATCTGTCGGTGGCCGAAGAACGCCCGCTCCGAAGCCACCATCGCCGCCCTTGATGCCTGGCCCGTGCCGGGGATCCCGGAGCACCCTGCAGGTGGCGGCTGCCTTCTCGGGGTGACCCCGATGGAATTGTTCTGGCGCCGCGACATGGGAGCTGTGAAACCCGACTCTTCCCTGTTCAGGCAGCGCCGGTCATTCCAGGCCCGAGCTCAACACCGACTTGGTCATGGTCAAGGAGCGCGTGGCAATCCCTGCAGACGAGTTGTTGTTCGACTTCTCCGCCGCAGTCGAGGTGGCGATAGATGATCGGGCGCCCATTCGGCGCCGCCCAGCGGTCTCCCCAGTCGGTCAGGGCGATTATCACGGGAGCGAGATCTCGTCCCTTCTCCGTCAGCCGGTACTCCTGATAGGCCGAGCCCTCCGACGAGAAGCGCTCCATGATCCCCGCTTCGATGAAGCCGTCGAGCCTGGCGGCAAGGATGTTCCTGGCTAAGCCGAGGCGCCGGAGAAAGTCGCTGAAGCGGGTGACGCCGCCAAAGAGGGCGTCCCTGATGATGAGCAGGCTCCAGCGCTCGCCTACCACCTCGAGCGATCGGGCGGCAGAACAGGTCTGTGCCTCGTAGCTATTTCCCAGCATGAGGCCCAATCTAACATTTCCGGTTGCATCATGCGACCACCCATGTTACGGACTCCGGTTGCGTGACGCAACCAGATCACCGGGTGGGGAAGCAGGGATGCCTCCCCGAACTACAGAACCAGGAGGCAAGACCATGAGAATCGCAGGTAAGGCAGTCCTGATCACCGGCGCCAACCGCGGCATCGGAGCGGCCCTGGTCGAAGAGGCACTTCGCCGAGGCGCCAGGCGGTGTACGCCGGGACCCGCCGAACCCTGGAGCACCGCGACAGCCGGGTCGTGCCTTTGACCCTGGACGTGACCGACCCGGGCCAGATCGAGCGGGCCGCGGAGGCGGTCGATTCCCTCGATGTCCTCATCAACAAGGCCGGCATCGCCCTCTACGACGACCTGAGCGACCGGTCGGTGCTCGAGCGGCACCTGTCCGTGAACCTGTTCGGCACCTACGCGGTCACCCAGGCGTTTCTGCCGCTGCTCACCCGCTCCGGCGGAGCCGTCGTCAACAACACGTCGATGATGGCCATGGCGCCTCTGCCCATCACGCCCGCTTACGCCGTCTCGAAGGCTGCCGTTTTCAACCTGACCCAGTCGCTTCGGGCACTGCTGGCAGGGCGCTGCGTGAGGGTGCACGCGGTCCTGACCGGGCCCACCGACACCGATATGACGAGGGGCTTCGAGATCCCGAAAGCCACTCCGGCATCGGTGGCCCGAGCGATCTTCGACGGCGCGGAGAACGAGGAAGAGGACATCTTCCCCGATGCCATGTCTCAGGTCCTGGCCGACAGCTGGCGCAACGGCGTAGCCAAGAGCCTCGAGCACGAGTACGCGGCTCTCGTCCAAGCGCCGTCCGCCGCTTAGTATCCACCGCAAGTTAGAACGCGCGTAGTACCATGACGGTGTGGAGGTCGGCAAGGAGGGGGTCGCGCGCTTCTTCGACGTCGTGCTGCCCCACCTGAACGAGCTGCAGCGGCGGGTGGTGGCGGGCGCCTTCTCT
>DASPSK010000391.1:0-2182 GCA_035623975.1 Acidimicrobiales bacterium
GTCAGCGACGAGGTGCACCTGCCCTACGATCGCCCTCCGCTGTCCAAGGAGGTGCTGCGCAAGGAAGTCGACGACGTGGCCCTCAAACCGCGCGAGTGGTACGACGAGAACGACATCACCCTGCGACTGGGTTCGGCCGCCACCGGCCTGGACACCGCCGGGCAGGTGGTGACGCTGGCCGACGGAACCGCGCTCGGCTACGACGAGCTCGTCATTGCGACCGGGTTGGTGCCGCGGCGCATTCCGGCGTTCCCGGATCTGGAAGGCATTCGGGTGCTGCGCTCGTTCGATGAGAGCATGGCGCTGCGCGAGCACGCGTCCGAGGCCCGCCGCGCCGTCGTCGTCGGCGCCGGTTTCATCGGCTGCGAGGTGGCGGCCAGCCTGCGCAGCCTGGGCGTGGAGGTCGTGCTGGTCGAGCCGCAGCCGACGCCGCTGGCATCGGTGCTCGGCGAGCAGATCGGTGAGCTGGTGGCCCGGCTGCATCGCGACGAAGGCGTCGACGTCCGCCTCGGGGTCGGTGTGGCCGAAGTGCGCGGAAAGGGGCATGTCGACACCGTGGTGCTGACCGACGGCGCGGAGCTGACGGCCGACCTGGTCGTCGTCGGCATCGGATCGCGGCCGGCGACCGGGTGGCTCGAGGGCAGCGGCATCGAAGTCGACAACGGCGTCATCTGCGACGAGGCCGGACGCACCAGCGCACCGAACGTGTGGGCCCTGGGCGACGTCGCATCGTGGCGTGATCCGACGGGACACCAAGCGCGCGTGGAACATTGGAGCAACGTCGCCGACCAGGCCCGCGTTGTGGTGCCCGCGATGCTCGGACAGGACGTGCCCGCGATCGTGGTCGTCCCGTATTTCTGGAGCGACCAGTACGACGTCAAGATCCAGTGTCTGGGGGAACCGGAAGCCACAGACATCGTCCATCTCGTCGAGGACGACGGCCGCAAGTTCCTGGCCTACTACGAGCGCGACGGGGTTTTCGTCGGCGTGGTCGGCGGGGGGATGCCCGGCAAGGTCATGAAAGTCCGTGCCAAGATCGCCGCCGCCACACCGATTGCCGAGGTGCTGGGCTGACCGGGAGTCCTGACGGGGAGACCCAGCCCAAGGTGGCGATACTCGACGACTACGCCGGCTTGGCCCTCGACCTCGCCGACTGGTCGCCAGTGCAGATCCGAGCCGAAATAACCGTCTTCGAACGGCATCTGTCCGGGGCGGAGGCCGCAGACGCGCTGCGTCCGTTCGATGTGATCTGCACCCTGCGCGAGCGTATGGCGCTGCCGCGCAAGCTCATCGAGCGGCTGCCGAACCTCAAACTGATCACCATCGTCGGCAAGAGCCTGCCGAACTTGGACATGGCCGCGGCCACCGAGTGCGGTGTTCTTGTCGCCCACTCGGACTTCGCCAATCCGCGATACAGCTCCGTGCGCGACGCCACTCCGGAATTCGCCTGGGGGTTGATGATCGCGACGGTGCGCAATCTTGCCGAAGAGCATCTGCGCATGCGTGACGGCGGGTGGCAGACCACCACCGGTATGACGTTATCGGGCAAAACGCTGGGACTTCTCGGTCTCGGCAGGATCGGCAAACGCATGGCCGAATACGCGAAAGTCTTTGGCATGCAAGTCATTGCGTGGAGCCAAAATCTCACTGAGGAGGCCGCAGCCGCGGCCGGCGCTCGCCGGGTCGAGAAAGCCGCGCTGTTCGAAGAGTCCGATGTGGCCTCCATCCACGTGGTGCTCTCGGAGCGCACCCGTGGCCTGGTCGCCGAACCCGAGCTGGCGTTGATGAAGCCACACGCCTACTTGATCAACACCTCCAGAGGCCCGATCGTCGATGAGGCCGCTCTGATCGCTGCGCTCAGGACAAGGCGCATTGCCGGAGCCGGGCTCGACGTCTACGACATCGAACCACTTCCGCCCGATCATCCGTTGCGACTTCTCCCGAATGTGACGTTGTCTCCCCATCTGGGGTACGTCACCCGCGAAATGCTCGGTGCCTTCTACTCCGACACCGAAGAGGCCGTGGAGGCCTGGCTGAACGGGACGCCCATTCGGATCGCCAACCCTGAGGCATTGCAGCGGCGAACTCCGAAAGGCTAGGAAGCGGTCAGCACGCAGCACGATACAACCGCCGCAGCGGCGCCGATCGCCACCGTCTCGACTCGGAGCGGGTTCAGTAGCTC
>DASPSK010000410.1:0-3587 GCA_035623975.1 Acidimicrobiales bacterium
TGCGGGTGAGCGACGACCGGTCCACCGAGACGACGACGACGCTCAGTCTGGCGGTCGCCCCGGGGTAGGCCGAAGTCGTCAGGCAGGGCCGCGACCCTCCTATCTCGCCCCCTGTCGAGGCAGGGACCGGTAGCCGCCCGGCACCGGTGATCTCGTCGCCCGCCCCGCGCCGAATAGGGTCATTTCGTGACCTCGGCAGACGGGTTTGATGGCGAGCGCTACCAGGCCCGGCTCGAAGAGCTCGTGAAGGCTGGGGTGGACGTGCACGGAGAGGCGCGCTTCGTGATGGCCTATGCCCCCGAGAGCGTCCTCGACGCTGGTTGCGGCACGGGCCGCGTGGCCCTTGAGCTAGCCCGCCTGGGGGTCTATGTGGTCGGCGTCGACCGCGATCCCTCCATGCTCGCCGTGGCGCACCGGCTCGGCGATGAGCTGTCGGCGGAGCTTCCGGCCGTGCGAATCCACTTCGTTCAGTCCGATCTCGCCAGGCTCGACGCCGGCGGGACTTTCGACGTCGTGCTCATGGCGGGCAACGTCCCCCTCTTCACTCCGAAGGGCACCGAGGGCGCCTTGGTCACCGGAGTCGCTCGCCATGTGCGCCGCGGCGGCGTCCTCGTGGCAGGGTTCCAGCTCGACAGCGGCTACTCCGTCGAGTTGTACGACCTGCACTGTGCGGCCGCCGGATTGGAGCTGGTGGAGCGCTTCGCCAGCTGGGACCGCCAGGCGTTCGCGGGCGGCAACTACGCCGTCTCCGTGCACCGCCGCCCCTGAGGCGGCGACACTCATCGCAGGAGTTGACCGGCTGTTCAGGAGAACTCGCCGTCAGCTCGTGGCGATACCGATCCGCTTCAGATCCTGCTGCACGTCGGGCCAGATATACGAGCGGTCGAAGACCACGGGCGGCTCCTCGAGCGCCGCCTCGTAGTACTCGAGCACGATCTTGGCACCAGGCCCGTTACCGACAACGGTGACGGCGTTGACGCCATAGGTCCTAAGGAAGATCTGAATCGCCCTGGCTGTGGCCTGATCCATCGGCGGTGGCGGGCTGGGCGCGCTGTACATCCCCCAAAGGATGGCGTCCTCGGCCTGGTACGGTGGCAGCAAGAGGGCGGGCCCGCGGATCGGCTGGCCCGTCGGGCCGGCGACCGCACCCCTGAAGCCGATCAACTTGAACCGCATCTTGGCGGCTGACTGCCACAGCAGCGCCTGGTCGTTCGTTCCCTCGTAGGAGATTGGCAGAGGGTAGGAGAGCACGAGCGGGATGGTGCCGTGGTTCGCATAGAGCGGCGAGTTGGCATCGGTGAAGAGCGGCGGCACTGCCGGTGGGGTCGATCGGTAGGGCAATGCTGGCACGAGAGGCGCGAGAGCGACGGCGGCGATGGCGAGGCAGGCGAGGGATCGGCCGAGATCGCCTCGCCACTTCCGACGCGAAGGCGCCCGGGGGCTGCCTGCCTCAGCCGTGGGGTTCCCGGTCCGTTGTCGCCGGCGGAAGGTCGCGAAAATGCCCTCCCGCCGCATGCGGTCGAGGCCGACGGCGAGGACGACGGCGATCCCGAAGTACATGAGGAACGAGTACCGCAGGTCGAGGGCACCGTCGAGAATCGGGATCTTGACCATGAGGTCAAAGGGAAGCTTGATCCCGTGCGTCCCCCGTCCGAGGGTGACCACCCAGCCGCCGAGGGCGATGAGGGAGAACAGCTGCACGAGGCCCACCCTCCGGCAGCGGATCACGATGAAGGCCAGGAGGACGAGGAGGGGAATGCCGATGTAGGTCGTGTGTTCGACACCGTTGTGCTGCTGCAGGGACATCCCCTTGGCCAGCCAACTGCCGAAGCTGAGGCGCTGGAGGTTCGTCGGGTAGATGAGCGCCGACGGGTAGGAGTGGTACTGCTCCAGCTCGGCCACGGGGTGCGGCGGACCGGACACGTGGTAGGGACCCCGGAAGTAGATCCAGACGGCGTAGCCGGCGACGACCGCCGCTGTCACGACGGCCGTTCCGAACCCGCGGAGTAAATCCCCGATCCGCTCGCGGGCGGCGACCGGGTGACGGACCGTCAAGGCGACGAAAGCGCAGATGGTGGCGAACAGCGAGATGACCAGGATCTCGGGCGAGATCATGAGCTGGGCGCCCGTGACGACACCCAAGAGGATGCCGTTACGGACGAGGTGGCGGCGGAGGACGACGAGCTCGTCGAAAAGCGCCATCATGAGCGGAGGCAGCGGCACGAAGGTGAGGAAGAGGTGGGACTGGGACTGTCCCACCATGAAAGGGCAGAACTCGTAGAGGAGTCCCCCGAGGAACGCTGCCGGCCACCACCTCGTCCATCGTCGCAGCACGAAACACATCGAGATGCCCGAGAGGGCAAAGGCCAGCCGCATGAGCAGGCTGTAGGTCGAGAGGGCGCCGAAGATGTCCGTGAACGGGGCGAAGATGATCCCGAGCAGCGGGTTCGCCGTGTTGTTCATCAGGTTGACGCCGTGGGGGACGTCGACCCAGCTGGAGACGAACGGGTTGAGCCCGTGGGAGAGGGCGTAGGCGGGCCAGGCGAGGAACCACACCTGTGAGGAGATGTCACCGCAGGCGCACGGCGGCAGCGTGGTGCTCGTCGCCGGCGGGTGCACGCCGTAGACGAAGGCAGCGAGAACGCTGTAGATGAGGACGCACAGCGCCGGCGGCCCGGTGCGCCGGACGAGGGATCGTTTCGGCGGGCGGTGGGCCGGCCGCCTCGGACCATCGGACCTGGTTACGGGGCGCGTGACGACGGGCTCGGACTGGGTGGCCGGCGGCTCGGCGAGGTGCGCCGGCGGCTCGGCGACAGGCGCCTCGGGCGGAAGGCTGGCGACCTCGCCGGGTGTCGTGCGACCGTCGTCGCTGGAGGCCTGGGCGCTCATTTTGGGGCAGAGTACCAGGCGACGTAGTCCAGTTGGTGCCTGCCTGGAGGGCTTCGGCGTCCTCGATCAGCCGGGCGGCACGAGCTTCAGCACGGTTCGCTCGGGCGTGGAAACCCTTTCGCCGGGGGCGGCCGTCCCCGCATTGCCCAGCATGGCGGCGGCCGAGGAGAAATACCCCAGGACGTCAGCCTCGTCAGCGGCCCCCAGCCCAGCTGAGCTGACCGCCGCCGTCATGTGCCGGAGCCAGGCGTCCTGCTGAGCGACTCCGATGACGAAGGAGGCGTGCCGCATCCTCAGGCGAGGATGCCCTCGTTCCTCGTTGTATCGACTGGGTCCTCCGAAGTACTGGGCGAGGAACATCGCCAGGTGGCGGCGGGACTCGCTCAGGTCAGCCGGGTAGAGAGGCCGCAAGACCGGATCGGACTCGACACCGGAATAGAAACGAGCGACCAGGTCGTCAAACCACGGCTGCCCTCCCACTCGCTCGTACAGGTTCTCTCCCACCGCAGGCGAGCCTAGGGAGCCTGGCTTCCCACGTGTCCGGCCACGGTCGCCCGAGACTGCAAAAGGTGGGGTGGGAGCGACGCGATAGGGTGTCTGGCGTGGGGTTTCGTAGGGCGTCGGGCGCGCTCGCGACGGCGCTTCTGGCCTTGACGGGGGTTGCCGGGCTGGCCTACGGCCTCACGGCTCCCGCCCCC
>DASPSK010000413.1:0-4054 GCA_035623975.1 Acidimicrobiales bacterium
CCGTCTACCAGGCCTGCGAAGAAACCGACACCGTCCTTTGCATGCACATCGGCTCCTCCTCCCGCATGCCGTCGACCTCGCCGGATGCGCCCTTCATCGTCTCGTCCGTGCTGACGTTCCAGAACGCCATGGGCTCGATGGTCGACTACCTCTTCTCGGGCATCCTCACGCGCTTCCCCCGCCTCACCATCGCCTACGCCGAGGGCCAGGTCGGGTGGATGCCGTACATCCTCGAGCGGGCGGACAAGCTCTGGGAGGAACGGTCCGACAACTCCTTCGGGACGGCGCTGCCGAACCCGCCGTCGTCCTACGTAGACGGGCGTATCTACGGCTGCCTCTTCGATGACGAGACCGGGTTGAAGAACCGGGACATCGTCGGCATGTCGCAGATCTGCTTCGAGACGGACTACCCGCATGCCGACTCGACGTTCCCCGAGTCGAAGGCCGTGCTGGCAAAGATCGCCGCCGACGCCGGGCTGTCCGGCGACGAGGTGTACGCCCTCGCCCGCGGCAACGCCATCCGGGCGTTCGGACTCGAGCGCTTCGGCATCACCGAGTGAGCAGGTGACGCCCGGCGAGGTGTCTCCGACGCCCCCGCAGCCTCCGACGCCCCCGACGCCCCCGCAGCCTCCGACGCCCCCGGTTGCCTCTGGCGCCCCTGGGCCGGGCGACGAGGTGTTCTCGCTCGAGGACGTGCTGTCCGCCGTGGAGGCCTCCGTCGAGCTCACCCGCGTTCCCGGCGCAGAGAGCCTCTGGGAAGGCCCGAACGTCGTCTTGCCCGGGTACCGCCGGCTGTTCGGCGGTCAGCTGCTGGCGCAGGCGATCGCCGCCGCGGCCCTGGCGGGCGAGGCGGCGGGCAAGATCGCCCGTTCCCTCCACCTCGTGTTCCTTGCCGAGGGTCGCCCCGACTCACCCACGCGGTGGTCGGCGGAGCCGTTGCACGGCGGGCGGACGTTCGCGACCTGTTCGGTGACGGCGCGACAGGGGGAGCGGCTGCTTGCCGCCGGCCTCGTGTCGCTGCACGTGCCGGACGAGGCGGAGCGTGTGCTCGAGCACTCCGCTGCCCCGGTGCTCGTGCCGCCGCCGGAGGAGGTCGCCGCCATCGGCCAGCTCGGCGCCATGGCCTTCGAAACCCGCCCCATCCTGTCCCCCGAGCCCCTCTCCCGGGCGGTCGGGCCGGCCGGCGCACCGTTCTGGAGGGGGGAAAGGGACGTATCTGTCCCCAACAACACCCCAGAACGAGGCCGGAGCGGGGGGGCCGGGCCGCCGGCGCTCGATGGGCTCGCCATCGGCCCGCCCGAGCTGGCGGTGTGGATGCGGGCCCCACGGGCACCTCGCGCCGGGGCGAGCCAGCTTGCTCACCAGGAGCTGCTGGCCTTCGCGTCCGACCTGACGATGATGGTGGCGGCGATGCGACCGCACGAGGGCATCGGCTTCGGATCCCCGCTCGTGGGGGCGACCGCGGTCACGAGCCACACGATCTCCTTCCACCGTCCGGCGCGGGTGGACGGATGGCTGCTCTTCGTGCAGGAGTCGCCGGCCGCCGCCGGCGGTCGCGCCTATATCCGCGGCGATTGGTTCGACACCGCTGGAACCGTCGTCGCATCCTGTGCGCAAGAGGTTCTCATCCGGGTCGCGGAGTCGCACGGCTGATGGGCGACTGGCCCCTTACGGTCGCCGCCCGCTCGTCGCGAACCCATGGGAGGCGAACACTGTCGAGGCTGCTCGAGGCCGCCGAGGCGGAGCTGGGCGCCCACGGTTATCACGGCGCCCGCATGGCCCGCATCGCCAAGGCCGCCGGCGTCGCCCACGGGACCCTCTATGTGTATTTCAAGGACAAGGACGACCTCCTGGCTGCTCTGCAGCTGGATGTGGACGCAGAGCTGCGGGCGGCCCTGCTCGGGATGCCGGAGCTCGGCGAGGGCGCGGTGAGCGCCGCCGAGCTGCAGCGATGGTCCGAGTCGGTGTGCGAGGTCTGCCAGCGCCACGGCGCCGTCCTGCAGGCTCTCGGCGAAGCGCTCAACGAGGACGAGCGCAGCCCTGCGGGCCGGGCGGCGCTGCGGAGCATGCGCGCCACCACCGGCCACATGGCCGACCGGCTGCGGGCGGCCTGTGGCGAGTCGCCCGAGTTCGACCCGGAGATCGCCGCCTTGTGCCTCTTCGCCCTCATCGAGAGGGGCAACCGCGCCGTCTTCCGGGGCGAGCTCGAGACCACGGTGCCGGAGCTTGCGGCTGAGATCGCCCGCTTCGTGCAGCGGGTCGCCAGGGGGGACGGGATCACCTGATGCCGCTGGCGGCTCGGCGGCGTGCCAGGCTGTTGAGCCATGGTCGCCGCTCGACCCGATCGGTTGCTCCGCAACAGCCTCGACGGGCACGTGCACGCCACCCTCGGCGACCGGCGCCGAGGACTGCACGTCTACCGTGAGCCGCGCGGGGATGCGGGCTGGTTCGGCCCCGACTCGATGACTTGGAAGGTGCATTCCCGCCTCGGCCCCATGCTCGTGGGCGGCATCTCGGCGCTCCTGCTGCAGACGTTGCACCCGCTCGTCGTCCAGGGTGTCGCCGACCACTCGAACTACCGGGAAGATCCCCTTGGCCGTCTGCAGCGAACGGCCGATTTCATCGCCCTCACGACGTACGGCTCCGATGCCGTGGCGGCTCGGGCGGTCCAGAGCGTGCGGACGATCCACGGCAGGGTGAGGGGAACGACGGCGAGCGGGCAGGCCTATCGCGCCACTGACCCGGCGTTGCTCACGTATGTGCACGTGACGGAAGTCTGGAGTTTCTTGCGCGCCTACCAGCGGTACTCGCAGCACCCGCTGTTGGCGACGGAGAAGAACCAGTACCTCGCGGAGGTGTCGATTGTCGCCCGCCGCCTCGGAGCCCGCGCCGTGCCCGAGAGCGTGGACGAGGTGCGGGCATACCTGCGCGAAATTCGGCCGGAGCTCAGGCGAGGAGACGAAGCCAAGAGGATCGTGGGATTCCTCCTGCGGCCGCCGCAGGGGTCCTCCCTGTTGGAGCGCGCCGCCCACCGGACCATCATCGAGGCGGGCATCGACCTCCTGCCGTCATTTGCGCGACGGGAGCTCGGTTTCGTGCGACCGGTCGGTCTCCGCCTGGCCGCCGTGCGCCCGGCTGCAGCCGTTCTGAGTGAGGCGCTCCACTGGTCGGTGGGCGAGGCGCCCATGCTGGCGGCCGCCGCCGAGCGCGTCAAACTGCCCACGCAGGCTTGAAGGGCAGGCCGCCGCTCGCCCCGACGAACCAGCAGGCGCCCGAACCGTCCTCAGGCGCCGAAGAGGTGGAACACCCGGTCGAGCGACCAGGCTTGGTTCGCCTGGGCGAAGATGCAGACGACCGAGATGAGCGCCATCATCGAGTTCTGCCCCTGCTCGGCCCAGTCGTTGATCATGAGCACGAAGTACAAGACGTTGAGCAGCAGGCCGCCGGCGAGGGCGATCGGGGTGAGCAAGCCGGCGGTCACACCGAGCCCGATGGCGAGCTCGGAGAACACCACGATGTAGGCCATGGCCCTCGCCCGGGGCTCCACAACCTTGGCAAAACCGGTCCTCACGAACGCCCAACGATGCTTGTCGGCGACGGACTTCGCCCAGGCGATGCCCGAACCGCGCGAGAACCAGGCCTTCTTGTCCTTGTGCCGGAAGCTCTCCAGCCACCAGAGGCCGAGCCCGATGCGCAGGACGGCGAGCCACTGCGGAGCGCACAAGCCGATCGACCTGGTCGGGTACACCCCGGCGAGCAGCAGCCGCATCATCGGGCGACGTCCGCCAGCAGCACGTCGGGAGAGCCGAGGGTGACCGACCATTCGAGCGCCCGCTTGACGTACAGGTGCGCCGGGCACTCCTCCGTGAAACCCATGCCTCCGTGGTTCTGCACGTTGTCGTGCGCCGAGGCAACTGCGTACTCGGAAGCAAGGGCCTTCACAGCCGCGGCCAGGCGGCGCCCCTCCGCGGCGACCGCCGCCTCGGTCTTCTCGAGCGTCAGTGCGGTGACGAAGAGAAGAGAGGCGGCCGCCTCCGCTCGCACCGCCATGTCG
>DASPSK010000456.1:0-2981 GCA_035623975.1 Acidimicrobiales bacterium
GTAGGGGTGAAAGGGTCGCGGAGCTACGAGGTCGTCATCAACTCGCCGGTCACCATAAAGACGACCTCTCTTCCCAACTGGACGGTGAACCTGCCCGGCTACGACGAGAAGATCTCGGCAACGGGCGGGACGGGTGCACTCACCTTCTCGTCTTTCGGCACCCTCCCGACCGGCCTCACCCTGAACTCCACCACCGGGGTGCTCTCGGGAACGCCGACGGTGACGGGTACGTTTACCTTCACGGTGACGGCAACCGACACGGTCGGGGCGAGCGGCAGCCAGTTCTACGAGGTCGTCATCAACTCGTCCTAAGCCTCGCGCTCTTAGGTTTGCAGGCCGTTAGGCAGTTGAGCCCGCTCTCAAAGAACACCTTTGCCGCGATTTTGTCAGGTCCGGCGGCGTGATCGCTTCGGTGGGCTGATCCACGAGTACGGGTTGGTCGTAGCGTGACAGCCCGCATCGAGTTTTCGGACATTACAGGGTTTCGAGATCACTCGGGACAATCTTTCGGGATCATCCCTTGGTTCATAGAACTCGAGAGCGGCATCGACGTCCGAGACGTTGATGGCGACGTGGTGGATGGCGAGCGGCTTCATGAGGGCATTGTCGCCGCAGAGTCAGACCGGACTTACTGAGTTGGTAGGCATTCTGGCGGTCACTGCGACGCGAACATCCAGGTAGAGACGCGGCGGAGGCCGCGACGGTGTCAGATCATGTAGGCACACGACAGATGGATAAATCCACTGTAGTACTGGGTTGCCGATCTAAGATGTAGGCGTGTACTTGCGGGAGTCGAAGCGCCGGAACCAGGACGGCTCGGTCGTCAGCTACCTGCAGCTCGCCCACAACGAGCGCCACCCGGTGACCGGCTCACCGGTCGCCAAGGTGATCCACAACTTCGGGCGTGCGGACAAGGTCGACCGGGAGGCGCTGCGTCGCCTCGTCGCCTCGATCAGCCGCTTCTTGGAGCCGGCGGAAGCTGTCGAGGCCATCGAGGGCTCCGAGGTCGAGATCGTCGATGCCCGACGTTTCGGCGGCGCCTATGTGCTCGACGAGCTCTGGCACCGCCTCGGCATCGCCCGGGCCCTGCAGCAGGCCGCTTCGGGGCGGCGCCTCGACGGCGAAGTCGTCGAGCGGATCGTCTTCGCCCTCGTCGCCCAGCGCTGTCTCGAACCCGCATCGAAGCTCGCCTGCGTCTCCTGGGTCGCCGAGCGGGTGGCACTCGGAGCCTGCCCGGCCTTCGACGACCAGGCGGCCTACGCGGCGATGGACTTCTTGTTGGACGCCCTGGGCGAGATCGCGACCGGCATCTTCGACCGCACGGCGAACCTGCTCAACCTTTCGTGCGACGTCATCTTCGTCGACACCTCCTCGACCTACTGGGAGGTGGACGTCGCCGACGAGGAGATCCAGCTTCTCAGCGCGAAGGAGGCCGTCAAGGACAGTGATGCTGCGCCAGCGAGTGTCGAGGAGCCGGTCGCCCCAAAGGAGCTGGGCGCACGTCGGTTCTCAAAGAACTCCAAGGATCACCGATCCGACCTGCCACAAGTGGTGATCGCGATGGCCGTCACGGCCGAGGGGATCCCGATCCGCTGCTGGACCTTCCCAGGGACCACCTCGGACCAGCTCGTCATCCGACGCATCAAGGACGACCTTGGCTCATGGATGCTCAACCGGGTGCTCTGGGTCACCGACTCGGGCTTCAACTCGGGAACCAACCGTGCCTATCTCCAGCGCGGCGGCGACCACTACATCGTCTGCGAGAAGCTGCGGCAGGCGAGCACGGAGGCCAATGCCGCCCTTTCGCGACCGGGCCGCTACCACGTCGTCGAGGGCAACCTTCAGGTGAAGGAGGTCCGCGTCGGCGAAGGAGCACGCTCACAACGCTTCTGTGTCTGCGTCAACCCTGACGCGAAGGCCCGCGACGCCATTGTCCGCCAGAACCTCGTCGCCTACCTCGAGGGCCGCATCGAGGGAAGCGACCGGTGGCCCAAGCCGCGCCGTGACGAGCTCGTCGGTGAGTTGCGCCAGACCCCTGCCCTCTACCGCTTCCTCCGGCGCACGAAGGACCACAAGTTGCGCATCGATCGCGGGGCGATCGCCCGCGACGCCCACTTCGACGGCAAGTGGCTCGTCCGCACCTCTGACGACACCCTCAGCCCGACCGACCTCGCCCTCGCCTACAAGCAGCTCTACCAAGTAGAGCGAGGCTGGCGGGATCTGAAGGGGGCGCTTCGCCTGCGGCCCGTCTTCCACCACCGCGAGGACCGCATCCGCAGCCACATCCAGCTCTGCTTCCTGGCGCTGTTGCTCATCCGCGTGGCGGAGAACGCGACCGGCGACACCTGGCGGAACCTGCGACACGAGCTCGACCGCATGCACCTGGTCACCCTCGAGACCAAGGAAGGTCGCATCGCCAAGCGCTCGGCGACGACCAAGCGCCAACGGGAGATCCTCGCCGCCCTCGAGGTACGCGAGCCGGCCCAGATCCTCGACTACGAGCTCCCGGTGGCGATCGAGTAGTTCCAGGTCACAGGCTCGCGTAGTAACACGACGCCCTCGACCTCTCGCGACCATCTTTCCTGCTCAGACCCCAGTTCTGCCCCTATTGCGTGCCTACCAGCTCAGTAAGATCGGTCGGTTCGATGGCCCACACCTTCCCGTTCCAGTGCTCCGCCTGGTGCGCGCCGTCCCGGTGGCCGACGAATGGCTGGCGCCAACGGCCACCTACAGGACCTCCGGGAAGTACAGAAGCACTGCTGCTGAAGACGCAGGAGTCTTCTTCATGACCCCCCACTTCAACGGCTACGCCGCCATCCTCGTGCGCCTCGAGCGCATACCCGTCGAAGAGTTGAAGCCGGTCGTCGTTGAGGCATGGTTGGCGCGAGCGCCGAGGCGGCTCTCGACGCAGTACCTGGGCCACCGAGGGCCGGGGGGCGAGACAGGTCTCTCCGGTTTGACCGCAGTAACTTGGCGCGCGT
>DASPSK010000477.1:0-4714 GCA_035623975.1 Acidimicrobiales bacterium
GAACTCGCGGCCCTCGTCGGAGTCGCCCGCCTGAAGGATGACAGGCCTTCCCTGCGGGCTTCTCGGAACGTTGAATTGGCCGGCGATGTCGAAGTAGTCGTCGTGGTGCTCGAACATGCCGGCTGTCACCTCACCGAGGAATTGCCCCGACTGTCGGTCGGCGACGATCTCGTCACCCCGCCAAGAGTCGAACAGCTCCCAGGCCGTGTGCATGAACTGCTGGGCGCGGGCATACCGCTCCTCCTCGGGCAGGTAGCCGCCGCGGCGGAAGTTCTCTCCGGTGAAGGCGTCCCAGGACGTGACGACGTTCCAGGCGGCCCGGCCTCCGGAGAGGTGGTCGAGGCTGGCGAACTGCCGGGCGACCTCGTAGGGCTCGTTGAAGGTCGAGTTGATCGTCCCGGCGAGGCCGAGGTGGTCGGTGACGGCCGCCAGGGCCGCCAGCACGGTGAAGGTGTCCGGCCGCCCGACGACGTCCAGGTCGTAGATGCGGCCGCCTTGCTCGCGGAGCCGGAGTCCCTCTGCCAGGAAGAAGAAGTCGAACTTGGCGCGCTCGGCAGTCTGGGCGAGGTGGACGAAGGAGGCGAACTCGATGTGGCTGCCCGAGCGCGGGTCGCTCCACACCGTCGTGTTGTTGACGCCGGGGAAGTGGGCAGCAAGATGGATCTGTCGTCGTGCGGAGCTCATCTCGGGTCCTTGCGTCTCAAGCGGCGGAATAACGGTTGGCGGGACGCGGCAGGCCGAGGCGACCTCGCAACGTGGTGGCGTCATGACTGGTCCGGAACAGCCCCCGCGCTTGCAGGGCGGGAATCAAGCCGTCGGCGATGGCATCGAGGTCGTGCGGGATCGTGCCGGGACGCAGCCGGAAACCCGCCAGTCCGGCGCCGTGCCACTCCGCCAGGAGGGCGGCCAGTTGCCGGGGAGTTCCGAGAAAGACGTGGGCGTCGCTCCGGCTCTCGTATCCGGCGAGCTCGTCGAGCCGCCCAAGGCGATCACGGGCGGCCCGCTCGACGTCGTCCAGGAAGACGAGGAGGTCGGCGAAAACGCGCACCTCCTCCTCGGGCCGGCCGGCCTCCGCCTCCTCGGAACGGACCTCGGCGAGGATGGCGGCGGCGTCCTCGCCGTTCTCCGGTGTCACGAAGACGACGTCGGCGTGGCGGGCGGCGAAGCGGTACGGAAGGCTGCTGTGCGCCAAAGCGGTGACGAGCGGCTGGCCCTGGGGCGGGCGGGGCGTGATGGACGGGCCTTTGACGCTGAAGAGCCGTCCCTGGAAGTCGATGTAGTGCAGCTTTTCCCGGTCCACGAACCGCCCTGTGGCGGCGTCGCGGATCTCGGCGTCGTCCTCCCAGCTGTCCCAGAGCCGCCGCAGCACCTCCACGTAGTCCGAGAGCTCCTCGAAGAGCTCGGCCGCACGCGTCCGCCCCTCGGGCCCCTCCCGGTCGGCCCAGGGAATGCCCGCGAAGGGGCGCCTGCCGAAGAGGCCCGCCTCGCTTGCCCGGCCGGACACCTGCACTCTCACACCGGCTCGTCCGGAGCTGACGAAATCAAGTGTGGCGATGGCCTTGGAGATGTGGAAGGGCTCCGTATGCGTCGCCGTCACGCTCGGCAGGAGGCCGACGTGGCTCGTCGTCGGAGCAATCCGGGCGGCGACCAGCACGGCGTCGAGGCGCCCACGCACCTGGTCGGTACGCCCGTCGGGGCCGTCGTAGCGCGACGACTGCAGGGCGAAACCGTCCTCGATCGTCACGAAGTCGAGCAGGCCCCGCTCGGCCCGCTGCGCGAGATCGGTCCAGTAGCGAGCGCTGAACAGTTCGGCCGGCCGGGCGGCGGCTTCTCGCCAGGCCGCGGGGTGCCAACCTGCGCCATCGAGGGCAACGGCGATATGGAGGGGTCGTCGTGCGGGCATCACCTTGGTGAAACATTCGTCATTCTCCAGTATTCCTATCATATAGCTAGAGAACGGGGACCCGTTGGTGGGTCGCCCCCTTGGGCCTTGTTGTCTAGGTACAATAGACAGATGCCGGTTGATGAGAAGCTGTTGGCTGAGGCCTCCGCGGCGGCTCGTCGGGTGACTGAGCTCGAGGACCAGCTGGAGGGAGCCAAGGCGGACTACCGTCGTGCGGTCCGACGCCTGCACCTGGCAGGTGCATCGATGCGCGAGGTTGCTGAAGCCCTCGGCATCAGCCACCAACGCATCCACCAGATCATCGAGGAAGGCGGCGTTCGCCGGTGGCGGCGACGGCGCCG
Source organism: Acidimicrobiales bacterium (assembly GCA_035623975.1). Lineage (GTDB taxonomy): Bacteria > Actinomycetota > Acidimicrobiia > Acidimicrobiales > Bog-793 > JAKACA01. The sequence goes on from DASPSK010000477.1 coordinate 2,245, forward strand.
CCAAGATCCCGCAGCCCAGCGGGTCTGCTCCTTTTGCGGGCGCGAGCAACGACAGGTGCGCAAGCTAGTCGCAGGGCCCGGCGTGTACATCTGTGACCCCTGCATCCTGGCCGCCGTCGGTGTCACCGCTTCCGGGCGACCGGCGAAGGATCCGGCGCTGCAGCCTGTCCCCGCCAGCAGCCAGCTTCTCTGTTCCTTTTGCGGAAAGGCACGCATCCAGGTACAAGCCCTCGTGTCCGCGCCCGCCCGCGACGAGCACCAGGCGCCAGCCATCTGCGATGAATGCCTCGGGCTCTGCGGGGAGATCCTCTCGGAGCAGCTTCGCTGACGAACGGGGCGCGCTCGCAACGCCACAGCACCTCGCTGGAGCTTCCGGGTTCCGCCCCCCCTCAGGATCAGCTCCTCCCCTCGGCCTCCCCGGAGCTGCCGAGCTAAGCGCGAGCCCTCAATCTCCACGCCGGCTCCACCGACGCAGCCGGGTATAAAGTGCAGGATATGGTCGGAATCGATCTCGTCTTCATCCCCGAATTTCGGGAACGATTCGAGGTCAGCGCCGGCGCAATCGTGCAACGAGCCTTTCGCCCGTCGGAAATGAAGAGCCAAGAGCTTGCACACCTAGCTGGCTTATGGGCGGCCAAGGAAGCGGTGGTGAAGGCTGCCACTGCTGCACCCTCCAAGTGGACTGACATCGTCATAACACACGATCCCCTCGGCCAACCGCACGCTAATATTGGGACCGAAGAATTCGCAATATCAATCTCCCATCACGGTGACTACGCGGTTGCGGTCGCCTTCAGGATCGGACAATGACCAATCGCCATTTCGGCGATTTTGTAGCCAGCTTCACACACAATGCTGAACGACTGGCATTGACGATACGGCCATTCCTGAAGATCGAACACCTGACCTATGGCGAGTTACAGCAGCGCGCTTACCGGACGGCGCATTACCTCCTGGAGCGGGAAGTGGCCCGAGGGGATCGAATTATGGTCGTCGCTGCCAACTCACCCGACTGGGTTGAACTCTTTCTCGGCACCCAGCTCATCGGCGCAATCCTCGTGCCAGTTGACGTTAGCAGCACTCCGGCGACGACGTTGCAGTTTGTCGGGCAAACCAAACCGAAGCTGATTTTTCGCAATCAGCACCTGCATCCTGAGCTTGCCTTCCCCACGGTTGAGGTGCTGGAGGAACTCAACGAACGCGCCTCTATGTGCCCCGCGACGGCACTCGGCGCCGATTTGACTGGCGACTGTCCGGCCGTGATTGTGTTCACATCCGGCACCACTGCCGATCCAAAAGGCGTCGTCCTGACGCAAGACAATATCCTCGCTGACGCCGACGCAGCGTTGCGAAGGTTGGATGTGCGTCCCGACTGGCGGTTCCTCTCCTTGCTGCCGCTTTCGCACATGTACGAGCTAACGAGCCTGGTTGCGGAGTTGACAGTCGGCGTCAGCATTTTCTATGTGCCGAGTACGTCGTCCTTAGCGGTGGCTCGTGCCTTGCAGGAGTACCACGCAACGACAGTTCTCGTCGCGCCACAGATACTCACGCTCCTACTTGAACGCATACGACAAGCCGCCGCCGCTGGGAACAAGGCCCGGAAGCTCGCGCTGGCTTCAAAGCTCGCCGCCGTATTGCCATTTTCTCTCCGCCGGCTGTTATTCAGGGATGTCCACTCCCAGCTGGGAAAGAACCTAAATCTCTTCGTCACCGGAGGAGCACCAGTTCCGATCGCAGTCGGCACTGCATGGGAGCGCATGGGCGTCAGGGTTCTCCAAGGTTACGGCCTGACAGAGACCGGACCCATTCTCACGATGAACCCGTTACATGGGCGACGTCTGGATTCGGCGGGTCGGGCGCTCGACAACGTGCGCCTGCGCATCGGGGAAGATGGTGAAATTCAAGCCGAGGGACCGAGCATTTTTCATGAATACTGGCAGAATCCAACAGCGTCTCGTGAAGCATTCACGAAAGATGGCTGGTTCAAAACGGGCGATGCTGGCTATTTGCAGGACGGGTGGCTGCACATTGAAGGACGGCTGAAATTCGTTATCGTGCTCAGCAGCGGGCTGAAGGTGTTCCCCGAGGACGTCGAACTCGTGGCGGCGAAATATCCTCTCCTGCGGGCGGTGTGTGTTGTCGGAGTGCGGCGACCCGGGGGTGAAGAGGTAGTGGCCGTTGTTATCTCCGACCACTCCGACAGCGAGATCGCTCAAACGATTGAGGACATTAACGCCCACTTGGAGTCGTTTCAGCACATCAGCGACTGGAGGCGTTGGCCAGACGCGAGATTTCCCTTGACTCGGCTGCTCAAAATCGATCACAGGAAAGTGCAGGACTGGGCAAACCAGGCCGGTGAGCGACAACCGGTCAAGTCCCGTGAGGTCCCCAGCGAGGATGAAATTGTGAGTCTTATTCGTCAAAGCACGGATGAGCCGGACCAGCGCATCGGTGACTCTGACCGATTGGC
>DASPSK010000483.1:0-3571 GCA_035623975.1 Acidimicrobiales bacterium
CGGCGGGAGGGAGCCGTCACCGCCCCGACCCGCCGCCGCCTCGCCCGCGCCGCCTTCGCCCATGTCGCCGCCTATGACGCCGCCATCGTCTCGTGGTTCGACGAGCCGGGCCCGGGGGAGCGGGCGGAGCTGCCGCCCACGCTGCACCTCGCCCTCGAGTACGCCCAGGGCCTGCGCTACGGCGAGAACCCCCACCAGTCGGGCGCCCGTTATCGCCTCATCGGGGGCGTACCGGGCTGGTGGGACTCTGCCGTGCAGCACAGCGGCCGGGAGCTCTCGTATCTCAACCTCTTCGACGCCGACTTCGCCTGGCGGCTCGTGCACGAGGTCGCCGAGGCTGACGGCACCGCCTGTGCCGTCATCGTCAAGCACGCCAACCCCTGCGGTGTGGCGGTTGCGCCGGACGCGACGGTCGCCTACCGGCTGGCCTTCGAGGCCGACCCGCTGTCCGCCTTCGGAGGCATCGTCGCCGTCTCGGGACCGGTCTCCGACGAGCTGGCGGCGGCGATCATCGACAACCCGGTGGCCGATGTCCTCGTAGCACCCGCCTACGCCGAGGGAGTGCCGGCGCGCCTGGCCGAACGGCGGAAGAACATGCGGGTGCTGCAGGCGGCGCCGCCCTCGCCGCCCGGGTGGGGGCTGCGCCAGATCGACGGGGGTTTCCTCGTGCAGGAGCCGGACCGTCTGCTCAATCGCCGCGATTCCTGGCGCGTGGCCACGAAGCTCGCTCCGAGCGAGGAGCAATGGCGCGATCTCGAGCTCGCCTGGCTCGTGTGCGCGCGGACGACGTCGAACGCCATCGTGATCGCCAAGGCCGGCCAAGTCGTGGGCGTCGGCTGCGGCCAGCAGAGCCGGGTGGACGCGGCCGCCATCGCCGCTCGCAAGGCGGCTGGACGGGCCGCCGGGGGTGCGGCTGCGAGCGATGCCTACTTCCCCTTTCGTGACGGTCTCGACGTCCTGGCAGACGCCGGACTGGGCGCCGTCGTCCAGCCCGGCGGCTCACTTCGGGACGACGAGCTCGTGGCCGCCGCCGACGAGCGTGGAATCGCCATGGTGCTCACGGGCGAGCGTCACTTCCGTCACTGATTCATGATGAGTGCCCGCACGTCGAGAAACCGAGAGACAGCCAAGCGACAGGAGACGCCGAGATGACAGCCGTACTGCTTGATGGCGAGGATCTCGCCCAGAGGATCAAGGCAGAGCTGGCGAGGAAGGTCTCCGAGCTCAAGGAGACCGGCGTGGCGCCCGGCCTCGGGACGATCCTCGTGGGGGACGACGCTCCGAGCGCCCGCTACGTCGCCAAGAAGCACGAGGACTGCGGCGAGATCGGCATCGCCTCGGCCCACGAGCACCTCCCGGCGGACGCCTCCCAGCAGGACGTGCTGGCCGCCATCGCCCGCTTCAACGCCGACCCGGCGATCGACGCCTTCCTCGTGCAGCTGCCGCTGCCGGCCCGTCTCGACGAGGAGGCCGCCCTCCTCGCCGTCGACCCGGAGAAGGACGTCGACGGCCTCCACCCGGTGAACCTCGGCCGCCTCGTGATGGGGGCGCCCGGCCCCCTCCCGTGCACCCCTGCGGGCATACTCGAGCTACTGCAGTCCTACGGCGTCCCGATCGAGGGGCGGCACGCCGTCATCATCGGCCGCGGGCTCACGATCGGCCGGCCCCTCGTCATGTTGATGTCGCTCAAGCGCAAAGGCTGCAACGCCGCCGTCACCGTCGTGCACACGGGCGTACCCGATCTCGCCCCGTACGTGCGGAGTGGCGACATCGTCGTGGCGGCTGCGGGCCGAGCCGGTCTGGTGACGCGGGACATGGTCAAACCGGGGGCGGCCGTCGTCGGAGCGGGCACGACCTGGGAGGGTCGCAAGCTCCTCTCGGATGTGAACGACGACGTCGCCGAGGTGGCTGGCTGGATCACTCCGCGTATCGGGGGCGTCGGGCCGATGACGCGGGCGATGCTGCTCCGTAACACCGTGAGGGCAGCCGAACGGCGGGCGGCTCATCGCTGAGCCCATCACGGGGGCCGCTGCCCACGCCCGAACCGATGCGGCCGGCGGGTGCCGGCCGTCCGGCGGGTGCCGGCGGTCCGGCGGGCAGCTGGCAGACTGAGGGCCCATGACGCGGATCATCGACCTGCTCGGCGCCAAAGGCTGTGTGTCCATCGAGCTGTGGCCTCCACGCAGCCCGGCGGCGGAGCAACGGCTGCAAGCGGCCCTCGTCGACCTCGAGGCGCTTCATCCCGCCTTCATCTCCATAACCTACGGGGCGGGGGGCTCCACCCGTGAGCGCACGCATGACCTGGTGGTGAAGCTGGCGCAACGCGGCCGCAGCGTCCCGATGGCCCACCTCGTGTGCGCCGGCCACACCCGCGCCGAGCTGGCCGAGATACTGGCGTCGTATCGACGGGCGGGGATCGAAAACGTCCTCGCCCTCCGCGGGGATCCACCCCTGTCGGGCGGGGACGACCTTCCCAAGGGCGAGCTGGCACACGCGGTCGACCTCGCCGAGCTGGCAAAGAAGGTCGGTGGGTTCTGCGTGGGCGTGGCTGCCCATCCCGAGGGCCACCCCGACTCGACCGACCGTGCGAGTGACCTCGCCTTCCTCGCCGCCAAGCTCGAGATCGCCGATTTTGCCATCACGCAGTTCTTCTTTCGCGCTCGCGACTACTTCAGCCTCGTGGAGGAGCTGGCGCGGCTCGGGGTGGGGCGGCCGATCGTGCCGGGCGTGATGCCCATCACGAACGCCCGCACGGTCTTGAGGATGGCGGACATGTCCGGGAGCGCCGTGCCTGAGGAGCTGGCGGCGCGTATCGACGCCGTCGCCGACCAGCCCGCGGAGGTGCACAAGATCGGGGTGGAGGTGGCGACGGAGCTGTGCGAGCAGCTGCTTGCCGGGGGAGTGCCCGGCCTGCACTTCTACACGATGAACCAGTCGAAGGCGACCATCGAGGTGTGTGCCAACCTCGGGATCGGCGCAGCCGTCCCCTGAGACCGTCAGCTCAGGCTCTCAGCCCGAGCAGCCTGGCGGCCGCCTTCAGGCGTCGAGGACGACCTCCACGCCGAGGGCGAGGGCCGCGACGCTGGCATCGTGGCGCGGCGGCTCCAAGGCGACGAGTACGGGGATGGCACGCCGGCTGCGCTCGGCGAGCACACGGGCTGCCCGGGCGACCCGCTCGAGGTGCTGCGGGGAGACCTGCGAGGCGACGTCGACGACGAGGTGGACCGTCGAGCGGCGAGCGCCCGCGACGCCCTGGGCGACGAGGGCCATACGCCGCAGCTGGTCTTCCTCGTCCAGCGAGAGGGGCACGTCCCAGCGAGCGAGCACGTCGGCGAGGTCGTCGAGGTCCTGGCGCACCAGCCGTCGGGTGTCGGCGACGCCGGAGAGGAGGCGGCCGGGGTCCAGGCGCAACTCGACGATGACCTGACGCCGCTTGAGGTCGGCGATCGAGTCCTCGATGGCCTCCAGGCGGTCCTCGAGAGCCGGGCGGGCGCGGGCGGGCGCCGCAGCCTCGGCGGGCGCCGCAGCCTCGGCGGGCGCCGCAGCCTCGGCGGGCGCCGCAGCCTCGGCG
>DASPSK010000299.1:0-13196 GCA_035623975.1 Acidimicrobiales bacterium
ACCGCGACCGGACAGCGCCCTGTCTGATCCACCTCGGCGCAAGGTTCGGCGTCGGAACATTCCGGGCCGAACTGTGCGCTTGGAGCGACCGGACAACCGCCTGCGGACAACCGCCGCTCCGGTCGTGCAGCCCACTCAGAAGCGCCCCCACCCCGTTGCGGGGCCAAGCGAAGGCGATGCCCGGGGGCGGCCTGCCGAGGCTCGCCGCCTGCCGAGGCTCGCCGCCTACCCCCTAAGGAGCTCGCCGGGAGTTCGGGAGCAGCCCGCGCACATAGGGCAGCAGGGCCGACTGGAGCTTGGCGCCGCAGTAGGTCTGCACGACCCGGAAGATGTCGGTGCCCCAGTAGAAGTGGATGCCATCCGACGTACGGCAGATGCTGCCACCGACGTCCGGCTGGAAGTGGTTGGCGGGCGTCACCTCTGGGGCGATGTCGAAGTAGTACGCCTTGCCCGGCCGAGCCGCCGCCGCCTCCCGCAGGAGGGTGTTGATGAGATCGTGGCGGGGTGCGAGTGCAGCCGGCATCTCCTCGCCGTTGGGCCACGGCGGTGGCAGCATCCACGGGACGGACAGGAACACGACCTTGGCGCCATGCTTGTCGACGGCGTCCACGAGCGCGTCCATCCTGGCGACGAGGTAAGCGTCGTACGACGGCTCCCCCAGATAGACGTCCTGCCCGTTGATGAGGTGGTCCATCGAGTCCCACCAGCCCATCTCGACGATCACGACCTGGGGGCGATAACCCGCGGCGGCCCGCTCCCAGGTCTGGTAGGCGCTGTAACAGGGCGGGTCCATGTCCGACCACGATCCCGCCGTGCCGACCTCTCCTGCCTCGATAAAGCCACACCCGAGGAGGGTGACGTTGTCGATCTCGACGCCGTAGCTCTCGTCGTGCACCGAGAGCTCGAAACCGAGCGACTGGCCGACGGAATCGCCGATCATCATCACCCGCACCGGCGGGCACGTGTGGTAGGTGACGTAGATGGCGTGCGAGAACGGCACGGGCAGGGGCACCCGGCAGTGGGTGTCCTGCCTGCCGGTCAGCTTCGCCACCACGGTCGTGGTCGTCTCGTTCAGCTGGGTCGGCGGCAGGGGCACGGCGGCGGCGACGCTCCCAGCGACGAGGACGGCGGCGAGGGCCCCGGACAGCCCGAAGACTCCCAGCACGCGGGTCACGACCACCGGCACCCGGCGCTGGCGGATGGGCTGCTCGATGATGAAGAACGAAGCGATGGCGGCGGCAAAGCTGGCGCCCGCCCGCAGGCCGAAGAGCGACCATCCCGCCAGTCCCGTGTTCGCCACATTCAGCCACAAGAAGAGTGGGAAGTGCCAGAGGTAGAGGCCGTAGGAGATGACGCCTATGGCCCGCAGAGGCAGGAACGAGAAGAGGCGGCGCGTGACCGACCAGCCTCCGGTCGCCACAAACGAGGCGATCAGGAGAACGACGGCGGCGTCGACGGCGAGGTACCCCCCCTCGTACCACCAACCTGCCCCGTCCCGGCCGAAGTTGATGGCCGCCAGCAACCCGGCCAGCCCGGCGAGGCCTCCGAGCTGGAGGGCGGCCCAGCCGAGCCGGGACCGGGCCGGGCCCGCCGCGAAGGGTGCGTCCGTCTTCGGCGGGCTGTCTGTTGCCTGCGAGGAGCGCCGGCCTCGGAGGATGACCAGCCCGACGGCGAGCGCCGCCCCGGAGAGCAGGCCCTGCGAGCGCGTGTCCGTCCCGTAGTACACCCAGATGCGCTCGAGCGGGGTACCGAGGTGATAGAGGACGCCCATCTCCACGGCCGAGGCGATGGCGCCGACGATGGTGAAGACGAGGAGCGGCTGCAAGCGGCCCGGCCGGTCTGACGCCGCGTGGGGCGAGTGGCGGCGACGTCTTTCCCGCCGGTTGGTGAAGCCGAGGAATGCCAGTAGCAGCAGCGGCCAGACGAGGTAGAACTGCTCCTCGATCGCCAGCGACCAGGTGTGCTGGAGCGGAGAGGGGATGGCCGTCTGGGCGAAATACCCGGTCCCGGTGGCGATCTCGTGCCAGTTGGCGAAGTAGAAGATCGTCGATATGCCGTCCATGCGGAAGTCGGGCACGGCGCCGTTCGGGCCGACGAGGGCCTGCTGGACGGCGACCACAGCTACGACGCAGAACAGAGCCGGCAGCAGCCGGCGAGCGCGCCGAGCCCAGAAGCGCCCCAGACGGATCGCCCTCGATCTCGTCCATTCGGTCAGCAGTAGCGAGGTGATCAGGTAGCCGGAGAGGACAAAGAAAGCCTCGACCCCGAAGTACCCGCCACGGGCAATGGACAGGTCACCGTGGTAGAGCAGCACGGCGATGATGGCGAGCCCGCGCAAGCCGTCGAGAGCAGGCTCGTGGCGCAGTGCCGGTTGACCGCCGCCGGCCGGCGTGGGTGGCCGGATCGCCCCGGGCTCACCGGCGCGGTGTCGCTTCACCAATTCCGGACGGTAATCGACACGACGATGCGAACCTTGCCAGGCTGGGTGGGATCTCTAGGTCGCCGTGGCCATCACGCCATCGTGGCGAAGGCCCACTGTCCCTTTCCCTTTCCCTTCGCCTCGTAGAGGGCGCGATCGGCGCGACCGAGGATCGTGTCGACCGGCGTGCCCACGGGCAGGCCCTGGGCGATGCCGATGCTGGCGCCCACGTCCACGGTCTCACCGTCTCCGACCGACAGCGGCCGCGAGAGCTGCTCGACCACGCGCTGGGCGATCATGACCATCTGCTCGCCCGAGGGGGAACCGTTGCACAGGACGGCAAACTCGTCGCCACCGAGCCGGGCGAGCTCGTCGGTCGGCCGCATGACCGAGGCGAGCCGGCGGGCGACGACGCGAAGCACGGCATCGCCCGCAAGGTGGCCGAGGTTGTCGTTGATCGCCTTGAAGCCATCGAGGTCGATGTAGAGGATGGCCGGTTGCTCGCCGGCGGCAACGAGCACTTCGAGGGCTTGGAAGAAGCTCCGGCGGTTGCCGAGTCCGGTCAACGGATCCCGCAGGGCGGCGTCCCTCAGCCCCTCGTCCTCCGAGCGGTAGGACATAGCGAGGGAGGCGATCAAGATCGCCCGCTCGAGCGCCAGGCGGGCGAATGGTGTCATGCGGCCTTCCTCCCGGGACCAGGCCACGAGGCAGGCGTCCGCATGCCCCTCCGGGCCCGGGTGGACGGCAAAGCAGGCCACGGAAGCAAAACCCGTAGCCCGTGCCTGCTCACGTAGGGCCGAGGAGAGCTGGCTCAGGCTCTCGCACTCGACGGAGGCGGCCCCGGCCCAAATCTCGTCCCACGGACCCGGAGACGGCGGACCCGGGGCGCTGGTGCGCTCGGGAGAGCGGAGGAGACCGCGGTCGTCCGGACCGGGCCGCAGGAAGTAGCACTCCCTCATCACGGGCATGTGACCCAGGGCCTCAGCGAGCGAGGCCAACGTCTCCTCCAGTGAGACGTCTTTCACGATGGCGCTCAGCACCTGGTCGAAGCGGTCGTAGGCGCTCTCTGGCAGCAGGACGACGACGATGACGCCCGTGCCCGGTTCCTTCGCCCGGTTGACGGCCCACGCCTGCGTCAGCCGGACGGTGCCGTCGGGGTCGAGGTACGGCAGCAGCACCGGTCCGACCATCTCGCCCTGGGCGCGGCGACCGGTGATCGTGACGAGCTCCTCCACGAGGACGCGCTCCTCGGGCGTTGCCACGAAGTCGGCGACGGGAGACCCGATGAGGTCGGCATAGTTGCGTTCCCCGAGGCGGTCGATGTGCCCGGCGACGTAGCGGATCGTCCCGGCCGCATCGATCACCATGAGGAGGGCCGGGAGCGAGTCGAGCAGACCCTGGAAGAAAACCGACGGCGGTGGCGGTGCCACTCCATCCGCGCTGGCCTCCCTGCGTAGCATCGACCGAAGCGTAATAGGTGCTCGCGCCCGTGGCGTGAAACCCCGCGGATGCTTTCCCGCGCAAATACTCGTGCGGCTACACTCAGATGGCGATGCCTCCGACCGCCCGATCTCGTCGCGCAATGCGGGCCACGCCCGCCAATGACCTTCTCGTGCTCGCTCGTCTCATCGTCGAGACCGCCGCCTTGATGCGGCGAGCCGTCGTCCCTTGCATCGAGCGCGACCACGGCCTGCCTACGCAGAGCCTCGACGTGCTCGTTCGCCTCGCCCAGGCGGACGGTCATCGGCTCCGCATGAGCGATCTGGCGGCGCAGAGCCTGCTCACCCCGAGCGGCCTCACGCGGGCGGTCGACCGCCTCTGTGAGGCAGGCCTCGTCGATCGTCACAACTGCCCCCATGACCGGCGAGTGTCGTTCGCCTCGCTCACCGCAGAGGGGACGGCGCGGGTGGCCACCGCCATGGCGTGCCATCGCACCGCGCTTCGCCAGCTGCTCGGTGAAGCGCTCGACCTGTCCGAGCAGAAGACGATGGCGCTGCTCCTGCTGCGGTTGCGGGACCGTCTCGTCGCCGCCGGCGCCGCCGCCCCCGAAGTCTGAGGACCGCCCCCAGCCGTTGGCCCGCCGCCATCGGCTCAACGCCGTGGCGCATCCAGCCGATAGCGTCAGAGATGATGCCCGACGTCGCCGCGACCTCCAACAGCTTCTCGTCGAAGGCCACCCTCGAGGTGGGCGACGACACCTACGAGATTCATCGCTTGGATGCCCTCTCCGGCGTGTGCGACCTCGCCAAGGTCCCCTACTCGGTCAAGCTCCTCCTCGAGAACCTGTTGCGCAACGAGAACGGCGTTCATGTCAGCGCAGCTGACATCGAGGCCCTCGCCGTCAGCGCCGCCGCCGGCACCGCCGCCCACCGCGAGATCGCCTTCTCGCCGGCGCGGATACTCCTGCAGGACTTCACCGGGGTGCCGTGCGTCGTCGACCTCGCCGCCATGCGCGACGGCATCGAGGATCTCGGCGGCAAGCCTGACCGCGTGAACCCCCTCGTGCCCGTCGACCTCGTCATCGACCATTCCGTCGTGGCCGACGTCTACGCCCGGCCGGACGCCCTTCAGGTCAACACCCGCATCGAGTACGAGCGCAACGCCGAGCGTTACCGCTTCCTGCGCTGGGGCCAGCAGGCCTTCTCGAACTTCCGCGTCGTCCCGCCCGGCACGGGCATCTGCCATCAGGTCAACCTCGAGTACTTGAGCCGGGTCGTGTTCACCGACGCCAACGGCGCCGCCTATCCGGACAGCGTCGTCGGCACGGACTCGCACACCCCGATGGTCAACGGTCTCGGCATCCTCGCCTGGGGCGCCGGTGGGATCGAGGCTGAAGCCGCCATGCTCGGTCAGCCCATCTCCATGCTCGTGCCCCCGGTCGTCGGTCTCCACCTCTCCGGCGAGCTGCCCGAGGGCACGACGGCGACCGATCTCGTCCTGCGGATCGCCGAGCTCCTCCGTCGGCACGGGGTGGTGGGAAAATTCGTCGAATGCTACGGGCCGGGTGTCGCCAGCGTCCCCCTCGAGAACCGGGCGACCATCGGCAACATGTCCCCGGAATACGGCTCGACCGTGACGATCTTTCCCATCGACCAGGAGACGCTCCGCTACCTCGAGCTGACGGGCCGCCCCCCCGAGCTGCTCTCGCTCGTCGAGAGCTACGCCAAGACCCAGGGCCTCTGGCACGATCCGGAGGCCCGTCCCCTCTACAGCGAGCACGCCGAGCTCGACCTCTCCACGGTCGAGCCAAGCATCGCCGGTCCCTCCCGGCCACAGGACAGGGTGAGCTTGTCGGAGGCGAAGTCGCGTTTCGCCGCCGCCCTGCCGAAATCACTGCCCGAAGGCGAAGGCGGCGGGGGGAGCGCTCCGAAGGACGGTCGCATCTCCCACCCGGTCGGCGTTCGCCTCGCCGACGGCACGCAGTTCGACCTCGACCACGGTCACGTCGTCATCGCCGCCATCACCTCGTGCACGAACACCTCGAACCCCCAGGTCATGATCGCCGCCGGGCTGCTGGCGAGAAATGCCGTGGCGCGCGGCCTCGCGACCAAGCCGTGGGTGAAGACGTCGCTCGCCCCCGGCTCACGGGTCGCGATGGATTACTTCGACCGGGCCGGCCTGACCGATCCGCTCGAGCAGCTCGGGTTCTCCCTGGTGGGCTTCGGCTGCACGACGTGCATCGGCAACTCCGGCCCGCTCCTGCCGGAGATCTCCGAAGCCATCAACGCGAACACGCTCGCCTGCGTGGCCGTGCTCTCGGGGAACCGCAACTTCGAGGGCCGTATCCACCCGGATGTCCGCATGAACTACCTCGCCTCGCCCCCCCTCGTGGTCGCCTACGCCTTGGCGGGGACGATGGACATCGATCTCGCCACTGAGCCGCTCGGCGCAGCTCGCGACGGCCGGCCCGTCTTCTTACGAGACATCTGGCCGAGCATGCACGAGATCGTCCAAGTAGCCAGGGGGGCGGTCGGAAGCGACCTCTTCCGCCGCGACTACGCCGAGGTCTTCCACGGCGACGAGACCTGGCGCGACATGGCCGTGCCACCGGGGCACCGTTACGAGTGGGGCGAGACGTCGACCTACATCGCCAAACCTCCTTACTTCGATGCCATGACGGCCGAGCCGGAGCAGATGTCCGACGTGCTCGGCGCCCGTGTTCTCGCCGTGCTCGGCGACAGCGTCACCACGGACCACATCTCACCAGCCGGATCGATCAAGGTGAACAGCCCAGCGGGGCAGTGGCTCGTCTCCCACGGCGTGCAGCCGCAGGACTTCAACTCCTACGGCGCCCGGCGAGGCAACCACGAGGTCATGATCCGAGGGACGTTCGCCAACACCCGCATCCGCAACCATCTCGCTCCCGGCACCGAGGGCGGCGTCACCCTGCATCTGCCCGAGGGCGAGGAGGTGTCCATCTTCGAAGCGGCGACGCGCTACGGCGCCGAGGGCGTCCCCCTCGTCGTGCTCGCGGGCAAGGAGTACGGGACCGGCTCCTCTCGCGACTGGGCGGGGAAGGGGCCGAAGCTGCTCGGTGTGCGAGCCGTCATCGCCGAGAGCTTCGAGCGGATCCACCGGTCGAACCTCATCGGCATGGGCGTCCTCCCGCTGCAGTTCCATGAGGGCGAGAGCGTCGAGCGGCTCGGGCTCACCGGCCGGGAGCTCTTCGACGTCGAAGGCATCGCCGGGCTCGCTGCGCCTGCCCTCGTGGGTCACGAGGTAGCCGTGACGGCTCGGGATGATGGTGGCGGCGTCCTGTGCCAGTTCACGACGCAGGTGCGCATCGACACACCGACGGAGGCGGACTACTTCGCCGCCGGCGGCATCCTCCTCTACGTCGCTCGGCAGCTCGCCCGGCTGTAGCGGGAAGGCGGGCGGCCGCCCGGAGCGCGATGCCAGGACGGAGCCGAGCTCACGTCAGGATGGCGACCGTCGCCCGGGAGGGCACCGGCCGGTCGGCGCACAGCACGACGATCATGACTCTGCCGGCGTCGCCCAGCTTGCGCCATGCGACGATGCTTGCTTTTCGGCACCATCCTTGGCATTGTCGGCCGGGATGACACTCAGCACACGAGAACGCGCCGTCCTCGATCTCGAGCGTGAGTGGTGGCGGTCGGGCTCCAGCAAGCAGGTGGCGATCCGCGACCGTCTCGGCTGCTCGCCCGGCGCCTACTACGCCGTCCTGCGCCGTCTCGTCGCCTCCGAGGAAGCCTTCCGCTACGACCCGCTCGTCGTGCAGCGAGTGCGGCGGCGCCAGCAGCGGGAGCGACGGGCGCGCCTTGCGGGCATGACAGGACCGGTCCGGCGCCACCACAGGTGACGCCGCAGGAGCTGGCACGCCCCTGGCGGGCGGCCGGGCCGAAGTGAGAGCGGCGGCCGAAGCGGTCGATTGGCTGGCGGTCTGCCCCGCGCGCACCGGGCTGTTCACCGACTTCGACGGCACGCTGTCGGACATCGTGCTCCACCCCGAGCTCGCCCGGCCCCTACCGAGCGTCCCCGAGGTCCTCAAGCGTCTGGCCGCCCGCCTGGGCGTCGTGGCCGTGGTGTCGGGTCGGCCGGCCGCCTGGCTGGTGGAGCAGCTCGCCCTCGGCGGCAATGCCGGCTCGGGGCGCCTCGAGGCCTACGGGCTGCACGGCCTCGAGCACACGAGCGGGGGCGCGGTCGAGTTGGAGCCGGCGGCGGCCGCGTGGGAGGAGGTCGCCGCCGAGGCACGGGACGAAGCCCTGGCCGCCCACATTGCCGGTCTCGAGGTGGAGGACAAGCGCTACGGCGTGACATTGCACTGGCGCCGAGCCTCGGAGCCGGCGGTGGTGCGCGAGCAGGCGGCTCGCCTGGCCGAGCGCCTCGCCGCCCGCACCGGGCTGCTCATACGGCCTGGCAAGGCGAGCGTCGAGCTCGTGGCGCCCGTCGGGATCGACAAGGGCAGCGTTGTGCGCACGCGGAGCCGGGCCGGCGACATCGAGCGGATGGCCTTCTTCGGCGACGACGTGAGCGACCTGCCGGCGTTCGCGGCCCTCGAAGAGCTCGCCGAGGCTGGTGCCGTCGCCGCCCTCAAGGTTGCCGTGGCGGGCTCCGAGGCACCCGAGGAGCTCGTCGGCCGGGCCGACCTCGTGCTCGCTTCGCCCGATGAGGCGCTGCGGCTCCTCGTCAGCCTCGCCGACCGGCTCGAGAGCGGCGGCTAGCCACCCGCCGGCCGGCTCGACGGGACTCGGGCCTTCGAGAGCAGACGCTGCAGCCACTCGGCCGGCGGGTGTGCCACCGCCAGGCGACGCAGGCGGAGGGCGCGCTCGGAGCGGGCGGGCCCTTCGATCGAGAGCGCCTCGTGGATCGCCCGGGCCGTCTGGGAGACGTCGAAGGGTTGGACGCCGAAGGCCTCCGGCCCCAGCTCCTCGTAGGCGCCCGCCTGCTCCGAGAGCACGAGCATGCCGTCGCGCTCGTTCAGCGCCGGGCCCTCCTTCGCCACCAGGTTCATGCCGTCGCGCACCGGGTTCACGAGGAGGACGTCGTAGCAGCCGAGGGCTGCCACCGTGCTCGCGAAGTCGTCGTCGACGTCGACCACGACCGGCTCGTGGCCGCCCTCAGACCAGCGCTCGTTGACGACGGCGGCGAGGTGCTCGACCTCGGAGCGATAGGCCAGGTACTCCGGCAGCATCTCCCGGCTCGGATACGCCCGGATGACGTGCACGACCGAGCGGCGCCATTCCGGGTGCTCGGCCAGGAGCAGGTCGAAGGCACGCAGACCTCGGAGGAGGTTCTTCGAGAGCTCGACGCGGTCGTTTCGCAGTAGGAGGCGGCGCCCGCCCAGTCGCTCCTGCAGCCGCCACCGTCGCTCGGCGCACTCCGCCGTCGCCGCCACCTCCTGCAGGCGGGCAAGATCGGGACCGAGCGGCGCCACGAACGTCTCCGGCACCGAGCCCCCCGCCTCGGCGGCGCACCGCCGGAACGCCCGCTCCCAGCGGGCCGTGTGGAACCCGCAGGCCCCGAAGCCCGCCATGCCCTCCAGCAGCTCGCGAGCGGCCGCATGGGGCAGCATCGCCAGCTCTTCGACACTGGCAAAGGGCGTGTGGCTGAAGTGCACGGTGCGCAGATCAGGGCGATCGCCCGCGAGCATCGCGCCGACGAGCGGCAGGTGATAGTCGTTGACGAGGACCACTCCGCCGGGAGCGGCCACCTCGGCAACGGCGGCGGCGAAGGCGCGGTTGTAGACGCGAAACCCTTCCCAGGCCCGCAGCCACCCGTCATCGAACACCGGCCGTCGCGGAGCGTCGAAGAGGCCGTGGTACACGAACCAGAGGACGGCATTGGCGACGGCGTCGTAGGCGGCCGCCAGGACCTCGGCCTCGAGCGCCACGAACCGCAGCGACAGGCCGGGCTGAGCGGACTCGATCGAGCCGGCGGCGGTGCTTCGGCGGTCGGCCTCGCTGAGCGCCGCCGCCACCCAGGTCGAGCCACCCGTGCCGGCGAGAGCGGCGGCCAGGCTGGGGGCGAGGCCACCGCCCCCGGGGCGGGCCGTGATGGAACCGTCCGGCTCGGCGACGAAGGTGAAAGGCCCCCGGTTGGAGACGACGACGAGATCGGCCGTGGCGGCCGGGCCGCTCACAGTGCACCCCCGGCGGCGCAGGACCTGCCGGTCACACCAGCGCCGCCCGGGCAAGGGCGGAGGCGATCACCTCGCGCGCCTGCGGTCCGAGCTCGGAGAGGGGGCGGTTGCGATGACGCCTCTCGCCCAGCTCGACCTGGGCGATGGCGGTCGTGCCCCAACGCCGCCAGACGTCGATCAGCAGCCCCATCTCCACGCCGTAGCCACCGGCCAGCTCGATCTCCTCGAGCACCTGCGACCGCATCGCCGTCTCGCCCGCCAGTGGCTGGTCGACTCCGCAGAGATCCGGGAAGAGCAGAGAGATGAGGGGCTTGGCCACGAGCTCGGTCACGCGCCCGCCGCCCGTCGGGCTTTCCCCCAAGGGGCGGCTGTAGGAGCCCTTCACCATGACGTGCCCGGAGCCGCACAAGAGCGGCCCGAGGAGCCCGCTCACGTAGTGGGCGGCGAAGTTCTCGACGTCCCCGTCCAGGTAGACGATGTAGTCGCCCCGACCCTTGGCGGCCAGCATGGCCTCTCCCTTGCCGAGACCCGGACCTGGCACGACGGTGGCGCCGTGGTGGCGGGCCTCGGCTCCGGTGCCGTCGCAGGACCCGTCGTCGACGACGACGATCTCGTCCACGAGGCGGGCCTCCTCCAGCAGGCGGTCGCGCACGCAGGCGACGATGGCGCCGATCGTGCGCACTTCGTCTCGGGCGGGGATGCAGACCACCACCCGCCCGCCCGCCTTGGCGGCGACGAGATTGTCCAGCTCCCAATCGGAAGGGTGGTACGTCGCAATCGGCGGGGCTGCCGGCAGAGCGGCGTCAAGCACGGCCATGGCGCCCGCCACGTTAGGCGCCGCGCACCTGTCCCGGTCCGCTGCCGGCGCGTGTGGCGGTTCAGGGCGCACCCGCCTACACTGGTGCCCATCATCCAGAGCGGCTGAGGGACGGGCCCGATGACGCCGCGGCAACCAGTTTCGATCCGGACGACGGTGTTCGCGAATCGGCCAGGTGCCAATGCCCGACCGATGAGGAGGCAGTCGTGAGTTTCGTCCGTGGTCTCGTTTGCCGTGAGTGCGCGCGCTCCTACCCACCCGAGGCCTTGCACGCCTGCGAGTGGTGCTTCGGCCCGCTCGAAGTCACCTACGACCTCGAAGCCGTCGCCGCCACCACCAGCCGCGAGAAGATCGCCGCCGGCCCGCCCAACCTCTGGCGCTATGCCGACTTCCTGCCGGTGGAGACCGCGTCACCCCCCGGCCTCGGCGCCGGCTTCACGCCGCTCGTGAGGGCGGACCGGCTGGCAGCCGAGCTCGGGCTCGGGGAGCTCTACTTGAAGGACGACACGAGGAACCCGACCGGCTCCTTCAAAGACCGCGTCGTCTCCGTCGCCCTCACGAAGGCGCGCGAGCTGGGCTTCCGCGTGGCCGCCTGCGCCTCCACCGGCAACCTGGCGAATTCCGTCGCCGCTCACGCCGCCCGCCTCGGGATGGAGTCCGTCGTCCTCATCCCCCACGACCTCGAAGCCGTCAAGGTGCTCACGACGGCCGTCTTCGGCGGCCGCCTGCTGCGGATCGACGGCAACTACGACGACGTCAACCGCTTGTGCGCCGAGCTGGCAGGCGAGTACCCGGATTGGGCCTTCGTGAACGTGAACCTGCGGCCCTACTATGCCGAGGGCTCGAAGACGCTCGCCTTCGAAGTGGCCGAGCAGCTCGGCTGGCAGCTCCCCGATCACGTCGTCGTACCCGTGGCCTCCGGTGCCCAGCTCACGAAGATCGCCAAGGGTTTCGCCCAGTTCGTGGAGACCGGCCTCGTGGAGGCGCACGGCGTCCGCGTCTCGGGCGCCCAGGCGGAGGGCTGCTCGCCCGTCGCCACCGCCTATGCCTCCGGCTCCGATGACATCCGCCCGGTCAGGCCGTCCACGATCGCCAAGTCGCTCGCCATCGGGAACCCCGCGGACGGCTGGTACGCCCTCGAGGCCGTCCGCCGATCCGGCGGGGCGATGGCGGCCGTCTCCGACGACGAGATTGTCGCCAGCATCTGCCTGCTCGCCCGCACGGAGGGCATCTTCGCCGAGACCGCCGGCGGGGTCACGATCGCCACCCTCGCCAAGCTCGTCCGCGAGGGGATCGTGCGGCCGGACGAGCGGGTCGTCGCCTACGTCACGGGCAGCGGCTTGAAGACGGTCGAGGCGCTCGTGGACCGCGTGAGCGTCGACGAGCCGATCCCCGCCAGCGTGGACGACGTCGCCCGCTCGCTGCCCGCCCGCCTCCGGGCCGAGGTCTTGGTGTGAGCGCCGGCGTCACCGTGCGCGTGCCGGCGCAGTTGCGCACCCTCACAGGCGGGGAGCGCGAGGTGGCCGTCCCCCCCGGCTCGGTCCGCGACGTCATCGGCTCCCTCGATATGGCTCACCCGGGCCTGCAGGAGCGCCTCTTGAACGAGGACGGGACGTTGCGCCGCTTCGTCAATGTCTTCGTCGCCGACGAGGACGTGCGCTTCCTCGATGGCCTCTGCACGCCCGTGGCCGAGGGCCAGACCGTCTCGATCGTGCCCGCCGTCGCCGGCGGCTGACGGCAACTGACGGCGGGCGGGGCGGCCGTCAGCTGGCCGCAGCCATCGCCAAGGCGGCTTGGCGCCGGCGGAAGCGCCCGTCGGTCAACGAGAGGAGCAGCGCCAAGGCGGCCACGGCCGTGCCGAGGGCTGCCACGCCCCTCCAGCCGAGGCCGCCGTAGCACACGGCGGAGCCGACCGAGCCGAGCACGCCCCCGGCGAAGTAGCACGTCATATACGCCGAGTTGACCCGGCTGCGGGCCTCGCCGGCTAGGGCGTAGATCTCGCTCTGGTTCGTGATGTGCATCCCCTGGCAGCCGAGGTCGAGCAGCACGATGGCGAGGATGAGCGCGACCAGCTCCCGGGAGGCGAGCAGCATGACGACGAAGGCCGCGCTCATGGCCAGGGCGGTCGCCACCGTCATCGCCTGCTGCTTGCCGGCATCGGCGAAGCGCCCCGCAACCGAGGCCATGACCACCCCGGCCACGCCGGCGAGGCCGAAGAGCCCGATCGTGCCGGCGCCGTAGCGGTAGGGAGGGCCGGCGAGGAGGAACGCCACGCTCGTCCAGAGAACGGAGAAGACGGCGAAGGAGAGGGACCCATAGAGGGCTCGCCGCCGCAGCACGGGCTCGCGGCGGAAGATGGC
>DASPSK010000026.1:0-18463 GCA_035623975.1 Acidimicrobiales bacterium
GGCATCGCCGGTCTCACCGGCATGGAGTGGGCGGTCGGCATCCCGGGATCGGTCGGCGGCGCCGTGCGCATGAATGCCGGGGGCCACGGAGCCGAGACGCGTGACCGCCTCGTCAGCGCCAGGATCGTCGATCTCCGCGCCGGCGTCGATCGCTGGTCCCCCGCCCCGGAGCTTCACCTCGCCTACCGGCACTCCTCCATCACCGCCTCGCAGCTCGTGGTGGCTGCGCGTTTCGCCCTGGAGGAGGGCGACGCCGCCGAGTCGGCCGTGCGGATCGCCGAGATCGTCCGATGGCGTCGTGAGAACCAGCCCGGCGGCCAGAACGCCGGGTCGGTCTTCACCAACCCCCCCGGCGACAGTGCCGGGCGGCTCATCGACGCGGCGGGCCTCAAGGGCCTGCGCATCGGCAGTGCCTCGGTGTCGGAGAAGCATGCCAACTTCATCCAAGCCGACGCCTCCGGATCCGCCGACGACGTCAAGGCCCTCGTGGAGGCCGTGCGCCGCGCGGTCAGCGAGCGCTGCGGGGTCGACCTCGACGTCGAGCTGCAGCTCGTCGGTTGGGGTCCCTCACCTGAGAGCTCCTCTCGGTCATGCTCGTAGCGGTGGGGGACGGGCTCCTGGGTGTGGGTGGCGCGGCCGGCGGGTGCCTGCGTCGGTCCGGGCGGGCCGCAACCAGGTGGGACCGGTGACGGTGACCGACCCGCGTATCCAGGCTCGCCGGGTCTCGGTTGCCCGTCAACGAGGACGTCGACGCCGCCGTCGCCTCGTCGCCGGCCTCGGGCTTGCGGCCCTTGCCGCCACGGGGCTGGCGGCCGCTCATTCGTCGCTGTTCGGCGCCCGCCACATCCGAGTCGTGGGTGCGCCCAACATCCCGAGCTCGACGTTGATCGCCGTCGCCGGGCTGCGGGGAGCGCCTCCGCTCGTCGACCTCAACCCAGGCTCGATCGCATCGAGGATCGAGCGGCTCCCCTGGGTCTTGACCGCGGAGGTGCACATCGCTTGGCCGTCGACCGTGGCCATCCGGGTGACCGAGCGGATTCCCGTCGCCGCCGTCGCCATCCCCGGCGGCCCCGGCACCGGTTCCGACCCCGGCTCCGATCCCGGCACCGGCTCCGATCCCGGCACCGGTTCCGACCCCGGCACCGGCTCCGACCCCGGCACCGGCTCCTGGGCGGTCTGCGACGTGACCGGCCGGGTCCTCGAGATCGTGCCGTCGCGCCCGGCCTCATTGCCGGTCGTGTTCCTGCACGGCCCCGGTGCGGGCGAGCCGGGGGCTGCGGGCACCTCCCTGCCGCGGCAGGACCGCCTGGAGCTGGCCGTCGCCGCAGCCATGCCGGAGTCGATGGTGCCCGCCACCACGGTGATCAGCCTCGGCGGCGTCGGCGCCGTCCTCGGCCTCCGGCCTCATCTGGAAGCCATCCTCGGAAATGCCGCGTCGCTCCCGCAGAAATTCGTCTCCCTCGCAACCGTCTTGGCACACGGCGACCTCGGCGGCTTCGGCGCCATCGACCTGCGGGTGCCGACGGCGCCCGTCTTGCTTCCACAGGGATCGAGCCCTATCGTTCCTGGTATCGTCCGTGGCTGAGCCGTGGCTGTGGGCAAGCGCCGGAGGGGGGCGGAGTTGCTTCGTGCACGTCGCAGCAGTGCCGCAATACCCACACAGCAGGTCGCAGCGACTGTGCTGGGGGACCGCCCGGTGAGGCAACTCACCTGGAAGAGCCCAGGCAGTGTGCGTTGTCCCGCCGGACCACAGGAAAGAACGGAGCGCTCATGAGCAGCCCCGGGCAGAGCTTCATCGCCGTCATCAAGGTCGTCGGCATCGGCGGCGGCGGCGTCAACGCCGTCAACCGGATGATCGACGCCGGGTTGCAGGGCGCCGAGTTCATCGCCGTGAACACCGATGCGCAAGCGCTCTTGATGAGCGAAGCCGACACCAAGCTCGACATCGGCCGGACGCTCACGCGGGGCCTCGGAGCCGGCAGCGACCCCGAGATCGGCCGGCAGGCAGCCGAGGAGCATCTCGAGGAGATCGAGGAGGTCCTCAAGGGCGCCGACATGGTCTTCATCACCGCCGGCAAGGGCGGCGGCACCGGTACCGGGGCGGCCCCGATCATCGCCGAGGTGGCCAAGCGCGCCGGCGCCCTCACCATCGGGGTGGTCACGCGGCCGTTCGCCTTCGAGGGCCGGCGACGCTCCAACCAGGCCGAGCAGGGCATCCAGCGCCTGAAGGAGAAAGTCGACACCCTCATCGTCATCCCGAACGAGCGCCTGCTCGCTATCTCCGACGAGCGCACGTCCATCGTCGACGCCTTCAAGATGGCCGACGAGGTGCTCCTGCAAGGAGTGCAGGGGATCACGGATCTGATCAATGTCCCCGGGCTCATCAACACGGACTTCGCCGACGTCAAGATGGTCATGGCCAACGCCGGATCGGCCATCATGGGCATCGGGACCGGCTCGGGCGAAGGTCGTGCCGTCAATGCCGCCCGCCACGCCATCACGAGCCCGCTCCTCGAGGCGTCCATCGAAGGCGCCCGCGGCATCCTCTTGAACATCGCCGGTGGCAGCGACCTCACGCTCTTCGAGGTGAACGAAGCAGCTGCCATCATCCACGACGTCGCCCACCCGGACGCCAACATCATCTTCGGCAACGTCGTGGACGAATCGCTCGGCGATCTCGTCCGCGTGACGGTGATCGCCGCCGGCTTCGATCAGTTCGAAGCCGGCGACGAGTCCAGGCGCGCCGCCCGCGGGGCCGTGCGGGCGACGGCGGTCGGGGGCTTCGCCACCACCCGGCAAGCGGGTCGGGCGGGACAGGCTGGCCAGGGCTTCGCCCCGCCGCTCTCCTCCGAGGGTGCGTCCTCGCGGACGGAGGCCCGCGGGAGCTTGCCGGAGGTCTTCCCCTCGCGGGACGACCTCTCCGACGAGCGGGACGTCTTCGCTGACAGCGACGACGACATCGACCTCGACGACGACTTCGACGTCCCGTCGTTCCTGAAGTAACTCCCGAGGCGACCCTGCCGTCAGGGGACGATCCCGTCGCGCTCGAGCCGCAAGCGGTTCGGGCGCGCCTGCAAGCGATCCGGGCGAGGATCACAGCCGCCGGGGGCGACCCGGACCGGATATCCGTCGTTGCGGTGACCAAAGGCCACGGGCTTGATGCGGTGCGGGCGGCGCTCGCCGTCGGTTTGCGCGACATCGGCGAGAATTACGCCCCTGAGCTGCTCGAGAAGGCCGCCGCCATCGAGCCCCTCCTCGACGGCGCCCCGGCTCCACGCTGGCACTTCCTCGGCCGCGTGCAGCGGAACAAGGTGGCGCGGCTGGCGCCGGTCGTCTCGTGCTGGCAGGGGGTCGCACGCCCGGTCGAGGCGGTCGCCATCGCCCGCCACTGCGAAGCGCCCGAGGTCTTCGTCGAGATCGACCTCTCCGGGCAGCCTGGCCGCGGAGGCTGCCAGCCCCCCGACGCCGAGCGGGTGGTCGAGGCGGCGAGGCTGGCCGGCTGCGTCGTGCGGGGGCTGATGACCATCGCTCCCTTGGCCGAGGGCGGCGCCGACGGCGCCGACGGCGCCGCCCAGGCCGCAACGGCGGCCGAAGCCTTTGCTACAGTCGCCGAGCTTGCCAAAACCCTCGGGCTCGGCGAGCTTTCCATGGGGATGTCGCACGACCTCGAGCAGGCAGTCGCCGCCGGAACGACGATGGTCCGGATCGGGACCGCGCTGTTTGGTGAGCGACCCGGACAGTGATCCCCGCAAGCTCCGCCGTGGGCTGCAACAATGGACAGCCCAGAGGAGGGCTCAGATGGCATCGTTCATGAATAAGGCGCTGCAGTACCTGGGGCTCAAGGACATCGACAACGATGGCTTCTACGAAGACGACGATCTCGGCGAGCCCGGGCCGGGGAACGCCCGGACCACATACCCCGAGCCGAACACCGAGCCGCAGGCGGCGAGCACCGTCGCGACGGTACGACCGCTCGTCCGCGACGACTACCGCGACCCGGCCTCATCGATGGGCCGCGGGATCGTCCGACCGATCGTGACGCAGCGCCAGACAAAGCCGCAGGTCGTGGCGCCTGCCCGGTTCTCGGACGCCCAGGAGATCGGGGACCTTGTGAAGGCCAACCACCCGGTCATCGTCAACCTGCAATCGAGCGAGCGCGACCTCGCCCGCCGCATGATCGACTTCTGCTCGGGTCTCACCTACGCGCTCTCGGGCTCCATGGAGAAGGTGGCCGATCAGGTCTTCCTCTTGACGCCTTCGAACGTCGACATCCCCCCTGAGGAGCGGCGCCGACTCGCCGAACCGGGAGTGTTCCGTCCCTGAGCCACGCGTCACGCCCGCCTCGCCGGGCTGCTAGGACAGGTACATGGACCTTGCCGTAGCGGTGATCAGGTTTCTCCTCTCGGCGTTCCTGCTCTGCCTTTTCGTCCGGGTGATCCTCTCGTACTTCCCGATCTCCCACGGCACTCCCATGGCCGGCGTGCAACGCGTGGTCGGCGCCGTCACCGACCCGATCCTCGCTCCGGTGAGAAAAGTCGTGCCCCCCGTGACCCTCGGGGGAGGCGGCGTCCTCGACATGTCGCCCGTCATCGTCTTCGTCATCGTCTTCATCCTCCTCAGCGTGCTCTGAGCGAGCTCGACCCGCGGCGGCCAACCGCCTGCCACCATCACACTCGGCTCGGGTCCCAGCCGGTACGATCAGCTGCCATGGAGATTTCCGCCCGCGTCCTCAGGGAAGTCGAGTTCAACAGCAGCCTTCGCGGCTACAACACCGACGAGGTGGACGAGTTCCTCGAGCAGGTCGCAGAGGCTGTCGACCGCCTCCAAGAGGAGGCGAGAGTCGCAGGCGAGCGGGCCGAGGCAGCCGAGAGGGGCGCCCGCGACCGGACCGGCCTCGATGACGACGACAGCATCCGCCGCACGCTGGTGCTGGCACAGCGCACGGCCGATCTTGCCGTCCGCGAGGCTCAAGACGAGGCCAAGCAGATCACCGATCGTGCGCGTATCGAGGCGGAGTCACTCGTGAGCGACGCCCGCGATTCGGCCGTGCGGATCACTTCCGAGGCCGAGCGACGGCTGCGGGACGAGGTCTCGCGCCTCGGGATCAGCCGCGACGAGCTGCGCAAGGAGGTCGACACGCTCGTGAGCCTCCTCGGAGCCGAGCGTGAGCGCCTCATCGAGACGCTCGGGGCCGCTCTTCGATACGTCGAACGGAGCCTCTCGCCTTCGTCGGACCTGCTGTCCCTGTCGCCTCGCGCCAACAGCGAGACCGGCGCCGATGCCGGCGCCGGCACCGGCACCTCGGCCGCCGCCCCGGTTGCTGAACCGGTCGCCGACGGCAAGACCGAAGCGGATGTGACCGACAAGCCCGCACCGGAGGCCACGGGCAAGCCGGCACCCGAGGCGCGCGGCAAGGGGGCAGCTGAACGGCCCGACAAGTCGGCCGCCGAAGGCGCCGACACGCCTGCTGCCGCCGATCCGGGCGCGTCGCCGCCTGCGCCGGTGACGAGCGAGACTCCTCCGGTGGTCCGCGGGCCCGCCAAAGCCGATGGCGACGCCTCGAAGTCGAAACAGGTCGACGACGTCGAAGCCGCCATCGCCGAGGACGCCGCCAAAGCTGCACCGGCGTATGCCCGGCCACACGAGCCCGACGACTACGACTGGGACTCGGTCATCCGCGGGTCGACCGAACCGATCTACCCCGACCGGGACCGCCTCGATCGACCGACTCTGACGGCCCTTCCCTCCATCGGCGACAGCACGAAGAACTCGGCGGCGATGAGGAAACGAGGCGGCCGCTCGTCCGACTCGCCGGCCTGAGGCTCACCGCTTCGTTCGCTTCTCAGGGGCGCTCGGGACCCTCAGGCGGGAGCGGCGCGCTCGAGGGCGATGGTGACGGGAAGGTCGTCGCCTTCCCCGGTGCTCCCACTCCCGTCCTCGGCCGCCGTCTCGAGGCGGATGGCGTCCGCGAGCACCTGGGCGCTCACGTAGTCGAGCCAGTTGCCCACGGCCGAGGCAACGGCCGGTGTGACCCCGAGGCTCACGGTGATGCGGTCGGAGACGTGCAAGCCGGCGTCCCGGCGAGCCTGCTGGATGAGCCGCACGAGATCGCGGGCGAGACCCTCGGCCTCGAGCTCGGGGTCCGTCTCGAGGTCCAGCACGACGACGCCGCCCCCTCCGGGCAGGACGCGTGACGCCCTCTCGTCGCGGGGCCGCAGCCGCAGGGCGTACTCATCGGGCTGCAACTGGACGCCGGCAACCTCGACGCCCCCATCGGGTGTCTTCGCCCACTCACCCCGGCGCGCGGCGGTGATGACCGACTGTGTCTCGGGACCGAGGCGAGGGCCGAGGACCGAGGGCACGATGGCGAGGACCTCGTCGGCGAGATCACCGATGTCGCTCGAGAAGCGGACTTCTTTCACGTTCAGCTCGCTCGCGACGAGGTCCGCCAGCGACACGAGCCGCTCGTCGGGCTGGCCCGCCAGCGTGAGCACGCGGAGAGGGAGGCGGGCGCGCAGGCCCGCCGCCTTCCTGATCGAGTGCCCGGCGGAGGACACCTCCCGCACCAGGTCCATGGCCGAGACGAGATCGTCGTCGGCCGGGAGCTCAGCGGCCTCCGGCCAGGGCGCCAGATGGACGCTGCGGGCGCCGGTGAGGCCTCGATAGACCTCCTCGGCGAGGAAGGGAAGAAACGGCGCCGCCACCCGGCAGACCACCTCCAGCACGGTGTGCAGGGTGTCGTAGGCATCCTGCTTGTCCTCGGCGGCGCTGCGGCGTTCGCCCCCGCCCCGGGCGGCGTCCTCGCCGGCGCTGCCGCCCACAGCACCGTCGCCACCCTCGGCGGCACCCGCAGCACCGTCAATGCCCTCGCAGGCCGCGGCAGCCCTCCAGAAGCGCTCCCGGCTCCGGCGCACATACCAGTTCGTGAGGGCGTCGAGGAACGACGAGATCGACGCCGTCGCCGAGGCGAGGTCGTTGCGATCCATCGCAGCGGTCACCTGCTCGACGAGCTGGCGCGACTTGGCAAGGACGTAGCGGTCGAGGACCCCACCCTGGTCAGTGCGCAACCGCCCACGCATCCGGTCCGCGTTCGAGTACAGGCTGAGGAAGTACCAGCTGTTCCAGATGGGGTTGAGCACGAGGCGCACCGCCTCGGCGAAGGCCTTGCGCTCGATGATGCCGTCCTGGCCCCGCAGCACGGGGGAGGACAGCAGGTACCAACGCATGGCGTCGGCCCCCTGGTCGGCGAAGACCTCCTCGGGATCGGGGAAGTTGCGCAGCCGCTTGGACAGCTTGCGTCCGTCGTCGCCGAGGAGCACGCCGTGGGCGATGCAGGAGCGGAAGGGAGGCTTGCCGAACAGGGCCGTGGCCAGGACGTGCAGCGTGTAGAACCAACCCCGGGTCTGGCCCACGTACTCGACGATGAAGTCGGCAGGAAAATGCTCCTCGAAGCGCTCCCGGTTCTCGAAGGGGTAGTGCAGCTGGGCGAAGGGCATGGAGCCGGACTCGAACCAGCAGTCGAGGACGTCGGGGATGCGCCGCATCGTGGCCCGCCCCGTCGGGTCGTCCGGGTTCGGTCGTGTCAGCTCGTCGATGGCCGGCCGGTGGAGGTCGGCCGGGCGCATGCCGAAATCGCGCTCCAGCTCGTCGAGGCTGCCGTAGACGTCGATGCGCGGGTAGGCCGGATCGTCGCTCTTCCACACCGGGATCGGCGTACCCCAGAAACGGTTCCGACTGATGCTCCAGTCGCGCGCCCCCTCCAACCACTTGCCGAAGGCGCCGTCGCCGACGTGGGACGGGGTCCAGGCGATCTGGCGGTTGAGCGCCACCATCTCGTCCTTGACGGCCGTCACACGCACGAACCAGGAGCTCACGGCCCGGTAGATGAGCGGGGTGTCGGTTCGCCAGCAGTGCGGGTAGCTGTGGGTGTACTCCCCACTGCTGAGGAGCACGCCCGACGCCGCCAATCGTTCGATGATGGGGGTGTTGGCGTCGAACACCTGCTGACCGGCGTACTCGGTCACCTCCTCGGTGAAGCGCCCGTGCTCGTCAACGGGGCAGACCACGGCGATGCCGGCCTCCTCGCAGGCTCGCTGGTCGTCCTCGCCGAAGCCGGGCGCCATGTGCACGATGCCGGTTCCCTCGTCGGTCAGCACGAAGTCCTCCCCGAGAACCCGGAAGGCGCCGGGTTCATCGGCGAAGTAATCGAAGAGGGGCCGGTAGCGGCGGCCGACGAGGTCCGCCCCCTTCACCGTCGCCACGAGCCGGGCGCCCTCGAGTTGCTCGGCGTAGGCGTCGAGGCACTCGGCGCCGATCACGAGCCGCTCTTCAGAGCGCGGGCCCGGCAGCTCGAGCACGGCGTACTCGAGGTCGGGACCGACGGCGAGGGCGAGGTTGGAGGGAAGCGTCCAGGGCGTCGTCGTCCACACGAGCAGCCGGAGCGGTCCGGAAAGGGTGCTGGCGTCACCGCTCGATGCGGGCGCCGGCAGCGGCTCGAGATCGAAGAGCACCGTCACGGCCGGATCGGTGCGATCCCGGTAGGAGTCGTCCTGGCGGGTTTCGAAGTTGGAAAGGGGCGTCTCGCACTCCCAGCAGTAGGGCAGCACGCGGTAGCCCTCGTAGGCCAGGCCCCGCTCGTATAGCTGCTGGAAGGCCCACAGGACGCTCTCCATGAACGTGAGGTCCATCGTGCGGTAGTCGTTCTCGAAATCGACCCAGCGCGCCTGGCGGGTGACATACCGCTCCCAGGCATCCGTCGTGCGTTGCACGATCCCCCTGCAGGCGGCGTTGAAGCGGTCGACGCCGTATTCGGTCACGGCCTTGTGGCCGGACACGCCGAGCTCGCGCTCGGCCTCCATCTCGGCGGGCAGGCCGTGGCAGTCCCAGCCGAAGCGCCGTTCGACCCGGTGCCCGCGCATGGTCTGGTACCGGGGCACGGCGTCCTTCACGAAACCCGTCAACAGGTGCCCGTAGTGAGGCAGCCCGTTCGCGAACGGTGGTCCGTCGTAGAAGACGAACTCCGTCTCGGGCGGATGGAGCGCGACCGACGCCTCAAAGGTCTTGTCGCGGCGCCAGAACCCGAGCGTCTGCTCTTCGAGCGCCGGGTAGCGGGGTTGGGCGGGGACCTCCGGGTACGGCTCCGCGGGTCTGCTCTCGGATCGGCCTCCAGCCGGGTCGGGCATGTCTCCAGCGTATTCCGGCCTGCTCCGGAGTCGGTCCTGAGCTACCGCCATCCTGGAGGTAATGCCCAGACCGGCCCGCTCCCTGGGGCTGTCGGGTCGGGAGCTGCCTGGGGAATGACGCAGGGCGGGTCTTGGTTATCCTCGCGAACCGCTCTGCGATACCCAAGGGGTCGTTGGCTCGCGCCAAGCGCCGGCAGTATCGTCAGGCACCCTTCCTCGGGAGAGGAGATCCCCGACACTCATGGCGACAACCTCGAGCCCCACGACTCCGACGAAGCCGTCGGCCAAGAACCCATCTCCACCTGTTCCTGCTCGCAAGGGGGCGACGGGGCATTCCGACCGGTTGGCCGGCCGGAACGGGCCGGGCGCGGCCGTGCCATCCGGGCCGGGGGCCGCTCCGAGTGCGGCGAAGGCCGCTTCCTCGACTCGCGCCGTCGCAGGCGCTCCTTCGAAGGCGGGTGCCGGCAAGGCCGCCAAGGTCGCCGAAGAGACGCCCGCCAAGTCCGCCTCGAAGGGCGGAACCGGCGCCGTCCGTCACGCGGGCGCCGCGCCGGTGGCGAAGGCGCCGCGGGTAACGACATCGCCGCCGGCGACGGCCGCCAGAGCCACCGCCACGAAGAAGGCCACCTCAAGTGCTGCCAAGGCGGTGGCGGGCCCGAAGGAGGCTCCGGCAAAAGCGAAGGCGGCAGGTGCTCCGGTGCACAAGGCGACCCCGGCCGCCAAGGCACCGGCCGCCAAGGCACCGGCCGCCAAGGCACCGGCGGCGGCCAAGGCTCCTGCCGGCAAGGCTCCGGCCGCCGCCAAGGCTCCGGCCGCCGCCAAGGCACCGGCGGCGGCCAAGGCTCCTGCCGGCAAGGCACCTGCCGCCAAGGCACCGGCGGCGGCCAAGGCTCCTGCCGGCAAGGCTCCTGCCGGCAAGGCACCGACGGCGGCCAAGGCTCCCGCCAGCAAGGCTCCTGCCGGCAAGGCACCGACGGCGGCCAAGGCTCCCGCCAGCAAGGCTCCGGCCGCCGCCAAGGCACCGGCCGCCAAGGCCCCCACGGCCGCCAAAGCCCCCTCTGTAAAAGGTCCGACCGGTGGCAAAGCGACTCCGGCAAAGGAGCCTGCCACGAAGGGCGCGGTTGCCAAGCCGCCACATGCCAAGCCGGCGCCCGCGGCGGCTCAGACTCACACGGCCACCTCCCCGAGGGCGGGCTCAGGCCTGCTCTCCTCGCGAAGGCGCGACGTGGTGGCCAGGCGGACGGAGGGCTACGCCGAGGAGCGTTTCCTCAATCATCAACGTCACGCCCTCGAAGTCGAGCGGGCAACGTACCTCGAGCAGGCGAAGAGCCTGCGGGCAGAGGCGGAGTTGCTCGTGGAGGAGATGGAGCCGGGTGACATCCAATTCGACGACGAGTCGGGCGAGGGGGGCACTGTCACGGTAGACCGGGAGCGTGACCTGGCGCTCTCGGCGCAGGCCCTGGTCGCCGTCGACGAGATCGACCACGCCCTCGCCAAGATGGCGACGAGCATCTACGGCATCTGCGAGAACTGCGGACGGCTGATCCCGAAGGCCCGATTGGAGGCGCTGCCATACGCTCGACTGTGCATCGACTGCAAGAGCGGAGGGCTGTCGCGCCGTTGACCGACGAGTCGTCGGCTCCCGGCACCCGCCGCCGCCGGGTCGCGACCATGGCAGCGATCGCCGCACTCGTCGTCGCAGCCGACCAGATCACGAAGTCGCTCGCCGTCGCCGACCTCGCCAACCACAGCGTGCACGTCCTCGGGCCGTTCTCGTTCCGGCTGGCGTACAACACCGGCGTGGCCTTCTCGGTCGGGACGGGCCTGACCGGGCCGATCATCATCGTGGCGGTGGCGCTCGTCCTCGCCATCGCCTGGATGGCCCGGGGGGTGCCGACGATGACCGCCGCCATCGCCTTCGGCCTTGTCCTCGGCGGGGCCATCGGCAACCTGTGCGACCGGCTCTTCCGGAGTCATCACGGCGCCGTGGTCGATTTCATCTACACGCGTTTCTGGCCCACGTTCAATGTCGCCGACTCCTGCATCGTCGTCGGCTGCTTCCTCCTGGCCGTCACGTTCGCTCGCAACGGGCGGTCGATGCGGCACTCGCCCGCCTCGCCGACGGTGGCGCCGCCAGACGCCGGGTCAACGTCCAGCTCGAATGACATGGCGTGACTACAGAGTCGTTCGTCGTGCCTGCCGCCCTCGCGGGCGAGCGGCTCGACAGAACCCTGGCGCTGCTCACCGGGCGAGCGCGAGCCGACGTGAACCGGGCGATCGCAGCCGGCGGTGTCAGCGTCGGGGGAGAGGCGACCCTGCAGCGGAGCCGGCACCTCAAGGAGGGCGAGCTCATCGCCGTGGCGATCGAGCAGCTCGGCGTCGCCGAGCGGGGAGCGGTGGCTGCGGCCCCTGGAGAAGTGAGCTTCGAGGTGGTGTACGCGGACGACGACGTCATCGTCGTCAACAAGCCGGTCGGGCTCGTCACCCATCCGGGAGCAGGCGTGCACTCCAGCACGCTCGTCGCCGGGCTGCTCGAGCGCTATCCCGAGCTGGCAAGGCTGCCGGCGGTGGGTTGTGGGTCGTCGGATCGGCCGGGAATCGTCCACCGCCTCGACAAGGAAACCTCCGGGCTGCTCGTCGTCGCCCGATCACCGCGCGCCTGGCGTGCCCTCACCGACCAGCTGGCAGCACGGACGGCCAAGCGTACCTACCTCGCCCTTGTCCTCGGGACGATCGGGTCGGCCCGGGGCGTCATCGATGCTCCCATCGGGCGATCCCGGCGGGATCCGACAAAGATGTCCGTCGCCGCTGCTGGCCGGCAAGCGCGGACCTCCTACGAGGTGTTGAGACGATTCTCCCAGCCCATGGAGGCCACAGAGCTGGAGCTGCGCCTCGAGACGGGTCGCACCCACCAGATCCGTGTGCACCTGTCCGCCATCGGTCATCCCGTGCTGGGCGACATCCGCTACGGGGGGGCGCGCCGCTCTTCCGGGGTGACACGATTGATGCTGCACGCCGTCGCGCTGGCCTTCGCGGCGCCGGGGAGCGGCGAGCTGCTCGAATTCGAGGCGCCGCCGCCGGAGGAGTTCCTCGCCGCCGTGCGGCGCTTCAGCTGAGCAGCTGCTCAGGCGGCGTCGTTGACGCCCTCGACCTCAGGTTGCTCCGCGAGGAAGGCGAGAGCGGAGGCCTCGATACGCCGCACGCGACGCACGCCGATCCCGAGGGAGCGGGCGGTCGACTCGAGCGACGCCGGTGGGGTTCCGTCCAGCCCGAAACGCAGGCGGACCACAGACTGCTCCAGCTCGGGCAACCGGTCGATGGCG
The DNA here is from genome assembly GCA_035623975.1 of Acidimicrobiales bacterium. Lineage (GTDB taxonomy): Bacteria > Actinomycetota > Acidimicrobiia > Acidimicrobiales > Bog-793 > JAKACA01. The sequence goes on from DASPSK010000026.1 coordinate 12,506, forward strand.
GCATCGAGGCGGCTCAAGCTGATCGAGTGCACGAGGTCGTCCTCGAAGGGCACTTCATCGGCAGCGACGACGTCGCCGAGCGTGGCGGTCGCCTCGCTCGTGAGGGGCTGATCGAGGCTGGCCACGACGCGCGGCAAACGGGCCTGGTCCGGATCGCCCTCGAGCTCTGCAGCCAGGGCGTCCTCGGGAAGCCGGATCGCCCGACCCTTCGACTGCACGGCCCGCTGCAGGGCCTGGCGGATCCACCAGGTGGCGTACGTGGAGAAGCGGAACCCCTTCCGCCAGTCAAACTTCTCGACAGCTCGCATCAGGCCGAACGTGCCTTCCTGCACGAGGTCCACCAGGTCCACACCACGACCCTGATAGCGACGGGCCCAGTGGACGACGAGTCGGAGGTTGGAGCCGATCATCTGTTGGCGCGCCTCTTCATCACCCTGCTCGATGCGCTTTGCAAGCTCCACCTGCGCATCTGCGCTCAAGAGCGGGTACTTGCCCAGGTCGTCGAGGAAGAGGCGCATCAAATCAGGCGCGTTGGAACCACTCCCACCCACCCCCCTGTCAGGCGAAATTGTCTCTCCTGCGGGGTATTCAGTGGTGGCATTGGCAGGAATTTTCGGCTCTCCTCTCATCAATTCCAGTCTTCCCCAGGTCTCAACAAACCGAGGCGGTCGCTCATTCCAGGCCTCCTCGCAGGCCTGGCGCGCTCGCCGGTAGGGTGGTCGCCCGGTGTGCGCCCAGCCTTCCCAGCTCCGTCCATTGTCGCAGATGGTTGTGTCAAGCCTTTCGCGGTCCGGCCCGCGACCCGCGCCGGGGCGCATCTGCGTCGTGCGCCACGCGGCAACGGAGTGGAGCAAGGCCGGGCGGCACACCGGACGTACGGATCTGCCGCTCGAACCCGACGGCGCAGCGGAGGCGATCGATCTCGGCCGGCGCCTGGCCGGGCTGCAGCCCGCCCTCGTCCTCTCGAGCCCACTTCGCCGGGCGCTCGACACGAGCGAGCTGTCCGGCTTCGGTGAGGGCGTCGAGACGAGCGAGCTCCTGTTGGAGATGGACTATGGAGACTACGAAGGCCTCACGACTGCGCAGATCCGTGAGCTCCGCCCCGGTTGGGACTTGTTCGTGGACGGCTGCCCGGGCGGTGAGACGATCGCCCAGGTCGGCGCAAGAGCCGACCGCCTCCTCGACCGTCTGCGCGCCGAGCCCGGTCTGGCCGGCGCCGACGTGCTCGTCTTTTCGCACGGGCACCTCCTGCGTGTGCTGACCGCCCGCTGGCTCGGTCTCGAGGCCGCCGACGCTCGCCGTTTCGCCCTGCAGGCCGGCAGGTTCGGCCTGCTCGGCTGGGAGTACGAATGGTGCGTGCTGGCGGGTTGGAATCAGTGATCCGCTCTCTTCGCGCCTGACCGCCGTGTGGAGCGGGTGCTCGCCCAACGAGGTGGCTCCGAGGTGGCTCCGATCGTGTTACGTGCGGCCGGCCTCTACCCGTCAGTCGAGCGGGCCCACCTGGGCGAGGCCGCCCCTGGCCCGCGTCACCATGTCGGCGAGGGTGAAGGAGTCCAGGTGGTGGCGCATGTGCTCACCGACCTCCGACCAGACCGTGAGGAGCACGCACTGGCCCTCGTGGTCGCACGCGCCGTTCTCGTGCGGCTGGCCGAAGTCGCCGGCCATGATCGGCCCGTCCACAGCGCTCACGATCTGACCGAGGGTGATCTGCTCGGGTGGCCGAGCGAGCACATAACCGCCGCCCACACCCCGCTTGGAGCGCACGAGTCCGGCGCCCTTCAAGGCGAGAAGGATCTGCTCGAGGTACGGCTGGGGGAGGCCCGTCCGCTCGGCGATGTCGCGGACCGAGGTCGGGGGCGCCTCGTCGGCGCGCAGGGCCAGAGAGAGCAACGCCCGGCTGGCGTAGTCGCCTCTCGTCGAAACTTTCACGCTCCTATGGTACGGCGCCCCCCCGCTTTCGCCTCAGATCTCCGCGCCGCGCCCTCCCGGGCGCTCTGGCGCTGCAGCGCCGCGGGCTCGCGCCCTTCCGCCACCCGCGTCGAGGCACCTCGTCACCACGGCCGCTCGCCGGCGGGGACCGTAGCTGCCACGGCCGTCGGCGTCGCCACCACGGCGCCCGCCGCTCGATCGGTAGCGCCCGCGGCCGTCACGGCGATCCCGGCTTCATTGACCTTCGCCAGCCCGGGGAGCAGGCGAGAGCCGGAACCGGCCTCTTCGAGGGCGTCGAGCGCCGGGCGCGAAGAGCGCGCCGTCTGCTCAGCCGCACCTCCGGTGATGAGGGTCGAGGACGAGAGCGCCATGATGCCGGCGACGACGAGCACCAGCCCACCAGCGGCTCCGACAGCGGGGAGAACGCCCGAGCGGATGTGCTCGCCGAGCAGGGTCGCTCCGAGGAGGACGCTGGCGATGGGGTTGGCGGCGGTGAGAGCCGGCAGCGACCACCGGATCGGCCCGGTCTGGAAGGCGCTCTGTATGAGCAGCACGCCGAGCAGCAGGGTGGCGCCGAAGGCATACAGCTCCCAGTTGCTCAAGGTATGGAGGACGACGGTGCCGAGGCCACGGTGCCAACTGCCCTCCATGTGCCGGGCAACGCCCTTGATGAAGGCGGCGGAGAGGCCGTTGAGGAGACCGCCGGCGACCGCGAGCAGCCCCGCCCGCCACGCGGCCGAGTGGGACATGAGGGCGCAGCCCACGAGCATCGCCACGGCCACCGTCAGCGAGCCGAGAGCGATGGCCCAGCCCGGCGCCGTGCCCGTGCCATTGCCACGCTGCGGATCGGCCGCCACGAGCAGGATGACGAGGCCGAGGCAGACTGTGACGGCGGCCAGCAGCTCCCGGGCGCCCGGTCGGCGCCGGTGCATCCAGACGGCATTGATCGGGAGTGCGAACAGCAGGCCGCACACCAAGAGCGGCTGCACGGTGACGAGCGAGCCACGCCACAGGGCGATGAGCTGCAGAAAGGTTCCCACGAGGCTGGCGGCGATCCCCGCCAGCCAGAGGGGGCGCCGCAGCAGCCGCAGCACGAGCGTTGGCCGGAGGTTGTGCTCGGCGGGCTCGGCAAACGCCGCATGCTGCTGGAGGACGACGGCGAGGGAGAATGCCAGGGCCGCGGCGAGGCTGACCAGGATCACCGGCACGCCGACAGGTTACGTGACTCGTCGGGCATGCGCCGCTTCGGCGAGCGGGACCCGCGAGAATGGCGACATGCGATCCCGCCTTGCGCTGCCGGCCGCCCTCCTGCTCGCCCTCGCCCTCGGGGCGTGCGGCAATGCCAAGACCGCTGTGGTCCAGACCGGGAACACGAATGGCGTCACCCCCCACTCGATCGTCGTGGGCGGGATCGCCTCTCTGACGGGCCCGTTGCCGCAGGCCTTCGCCCCGGTCTTCGACGGCGCGCAGGCCTACCTCGACATGATCAACGCCTCCGGTGGCATCAACGGCCGCACGATTGATTTCGCCTACAAACTCGACGACGAGTCCGACCCGTCGATCGACGTCCTGCAAGCGCGCGCCCTCGTCCAGTCCGACCACGTCTTTGCCGTCGTCGCCGTGGGCACGCCGAGCTTCAACGGGGCCGCCTACCTCGCCGCCAACTCCGTCCCGACCTTCGGGTACAACGTCAACCCGCAATGGTCCGACGGTCCGAGCCTGTTCGGCTATGACGGCTCCTTCATCGATTTCGAGCGCCCGGGTCCCGAGCCCGCCTACCTCGCCGAGCAGCTGCACTCCAAGCGGGTCGGCATCATCGCCTACAACCTCTCCCAATCGTCGCAGGGGTGCATCGGGATCGCCTACAACATGGCGAAGTTCCACATCCCGGTCGAATTTGAGGACCTCTCGATTTCACCGCCGGCCATCGACCTCAGCGCAGACGTCAGCCGCATGCACGCTGATCACGTCGACTTCGTCGCCAGCTGCCTCGACCTGAGTGGCAACCTCGTGCTGGCCCGCGCCCTCGAGGCCGGCGGCATGGGCTCGGTGACCCAGTACTGGCTCGACGGGTACGACGAGGGTGCCCTGCGCGCGAGTGCCGCGCTCATGGAAGGCGTCTACTTCCTCATCGGTCACGTGCCCTTCGAGTCGGGCGAGACGCAGCCGGCGAAATACCCCGAGATGGCGCTCTACCTGAGAGAGCTGCAGAAATACTTTCCGGGCGACGAGCCGAGCGAGCCCTCCTTGGCGGGCTGGGTGAGCGCCGAGATGTTCTCCGACGGGCTGAAGATGATCCCCCGCGACGACGTCACGAGGTCCCGCCTCGTGGCTGCGGTCAATTCCTTCACTGCCTACACGGGCGGTCTCGTGGCCCCGATCGACTGGAAGGTCGCGCACACCGAGGTCGGCCCGCTGGACTGCAACGTCTTCGTGCGCGTGGAGGGGACGCGCTTCGTCCCTGTGTACGGGTCGAGCCGGACCGTCTTCAGGTGTTTCGCCTACCCTCAGCCCTCCTCGGACAAAGTGATCGTCGTTCCGCCGCCGCCGTCCATCCCCGGGGGCTGACCCGACTCGGTGAGCCAATTCCTCTCGTACGCCATCCCCGGACTGCCGTACGGGTGCGTCTTCGCCCTGCTCGGTATGGGGCTCGTACTCACGTACCAGACCTCGGACGTGTTCAACCTCGCCTTCGGGGCCCAGGCGTACGCCTCGGCGGTCGTGTTTTTCGTCTGCGTCCAGAACGGCTGGCCGGTGTGGGCGGCTTTCCTGCTCTCGGTCGTCTTCGGAGCCCCCGCGCTCGGGGTTGTCCTCCAGCTCGGTCTCTACCGGTTCGTGCGCACGAAACCCCCCCTCGTCAAGCTCGTCGCCTCCCTCGGCATGCTGATCGCCATCCCCGCCGTGCTCCAAGTCGCTTTCGGAGCCGACCAGCTCATCAACCCCCCGGCCCTGTGGCTCTCGCCCTCGGCGATCTACTTCCACGTCGCCGGCGACGCCATCGACGGGACGGAGCTCTCCACCGTCATCGTCACGGCGGCGGTCGCCTTGCTGCTCTCGCTCATGTTCCACTTCACTCAAATCGGGCTGCGCATGCGGGCGATGGCCGAGAGCCCCCGTATGGTGTCGCTCGCCGGCGTCAACGCCGCCGGCGTCGGGCTGGCGAGCTGGATGCTCTCGAGCTTCCTCGCCGGGCTCGCCGGCGTGCTGCTGGCGCCCGCCTTGGGCGGGCTGCAGTCCACGAATTTCACCGAGCTGCTCGTGGCGGCGGTCGCCGCCGCGGCCGCCGGCAGCCTGCGGAGCCTTCCCTGGACGTTCTTCGGGGGGATCCTCCTCGGGCTGGCCGAGCAGCTCCTGAGCGCTTACCTGCCGTCGGGTCACATCCTCTCGTCAGGCCTGCGGCCGGGGCTCCCCTTCGTCGTCCTCCTCGGCCTCCTCGTGTTCCTCCCGGGGCTGCGCCGGCGGTGGGCGCGGACCGATGATCCGCTCGCCGCCTGTGACCCGCCGCCGGCCCCTTTGGTTTCGTCCGTGGGAGGACCGTTGTTCAGGCGGGCCTCCCGTACGACGATGGCCCTCCTCCTCGGCGCCTTCGTCGTCTCCGCCATGACGTGGATCTCCGGCAGCTGGGTGTTCACGATCACCCAGGTTCTCGTGTATTCGATCGTGTTCCTCTCGATCGTCCTCCTCACCGGTATGAGCGGGCAGATCTCGCTCTGCCAGGCGAGCTTCGCCGGCGTCGGCGCCTTCACCGCCGGCCAGCTGGCCGACCACTTCGGCGTCTCGATCCTGCTCGGCATCCTCATCGCCGCCATTGCCAGCGCCGCAGTCGGGGTCATCGTGGCGCTGCCGGCGCTGCGCCTCGGCGGCCTCGCCTTGGCCCTCGCCACGCTCGCCTTCGGCCTGCTGGCCGACAACATCGGCTTCCAGTACGCCTGGTCGGGCAACGGCCAGAGCGGCATCGTCGTTCCCCGGCCGCAGCTCGGCTCGATCAATTTCACGAGCGACCGGGCATTCTTCCTCCTCGTGCTCGTG
>DASPSK010000036.1:0-7884 GCA_035623975.1 Acidimicrobiales bacterium
CGGCGGCGCCGCCCGCCGCCCTGGCGCGCCTCTGCCGAGGTTCGTGGCACATTCGGGTGGAGCTCGCCGGCAACCCGGCGTCGCCTCCTTGGCTGCTGGCATTCCTCGCCGGCGATCAGCTGCCCCGCGTCCGGGCTGCCGTGGCCGCCCTTCGCAAGCTGCCGGCCGGCCTGGTCACCAGGATGCAGGCCGACGCAGACTGGCAGGTGCGTGCTGCCCTCGCCTCCAACACGGCGATGCCGCGGTACACACTCGGCCACCTGAGCGACGACGGCGATCTGCGCGTGTCCGCCGCCGCCCGCAGGACCCTGCAGAGGGCGACATTGGCCTGATCGAGCAAGCACGGCCGTCTCCTCGTTCTCGTCACTCGGTGCGGTAGTGGGCGATGGCTTGCTCGTCGAGCACGAGGCCGAGCCCGGGGCGGTCCGGCACGATGAGCATGCCGTCACCGTCCGGCTCGATGGGCTCGGCCAGCATGAAGTCGCGCCGCTGCGTCGTCCAGTGGGGCGGGTCGATCGGGTACTCGAGGAAGGGCCCGCCTCCGACGCCGGTGATCAAGTGGAGGTTGACGAGCAGCCCGATCCCGTTCGTCCACGTGTGCGGGCTGAACCAGTGCCCGCGGGCGAGCACGTACTCCGCCAGGGTGCGGCACCGCGAGAGGCCGCAGGAGAGCACGGCGTCCGGCTGGAAGACGTCGAGGGCGTCGGCGTCGGACAAGGCGAGGAGCTCCGGGAAGCTGCGCACCATCTCCCCGCCGGCGATCCGGATGCCACTGGCGGCCTTGAGCGCCGCCAGGCCGCGGGCGTCGGCACCGTCGAGCGGCTCTTCGATCCAGAGCACGTCGAGCTCGCCGAGCCGGTCGGCGATCCGCCTGGCGGCCGCTCGGTCGAGCGGCGGGCGGGCGTCGCCAGGCATGCGCCAGCCTTGGTTGAGATCGACCATGAGGCCGAGCTCGGGGAGCGAGGACCGTACGGTCGCCACGGCCGCCAGGCCCTCCTCCAGCTTGGCGGGGTCCAGGCGGATCTTCATCGCCTTGAACCCCCGCTCCGCCAGCGCGAGGGCGGCTTCGAGGCGCTCTTGCGGGCCGGCGAGGGCGCCGGTGGAGGCATAGGCGGGCATCCGGTCGGTGAAGCCGCCGAGCAGCCGTGCGACCGGCTGTCCGCTCACCTGGCCGGCGATGTCCCAGAGGGCCGCTTCGAGGGGCCAAGGCCGCGGCCCGTGAAACGACACGGTCTCGAGCTTGCGCACGAGCCGGGCGATGGCGAGGGGATCCTCCCCGACGAAGAGCTCCAGGTAGGGCTGCATGCCCCTCATCGTGTCGCCCGACCCGACTCCGACGACGCCTTCGTCGGTGCGGACGAAGACGAGAGTGGCCGGGAAGCTCCGTCGAGGCACCGGGTCCCAGGCGGCTGGGAAGGGGGGCTCGAGAGGCAGGCGGAGCTGCACGATCTCGATAGACGAGATCCTCACGGCTTGGCCCCCCAGGGCTTGAGGACGCCGCGGGCGACCTCGCCGCCGTTCATGTCCGCGAAAGCGGTGTTCACGTCCTCGAGCGGGTACCGCTTCGTCACGAGGCGGTCGAGGGGGAGGCGGCCCTCGGCGTAGAGGCGAAGGATCATCGGCATGTCGAGGTGCGGCCGGGCGGATCCGTAGAACGTCCCCGTGACGACCTTCTCGGAGCGCACCAGCTCGGGCCCCGGGAAGGCGATGGTCGAGCCGTCCGGCGGCACGCCCACGGCGACGATCGTGCCGCCCCGGCGGGTCAGGCCGAAGGCGAGCTCGGTGAGGAAGGGCAGACCGGCCGCCTCGAAGGCGTAGTCGAGGCCACCCGGGGCGTGGTCGGCGATCGCCTCCCGCAGGCCTGCATCCTTCCCGTCGAGCGCCACCGTCGCTCCCAGCTCGAGGGCGAGCCGCCGCTTGGACTCGACGGGCTCGACGGCGATGATCGTGCCCGCCCCCGCCAGCCGAGCCCCCATGATCGCCGACAGTCCCACGCCGCCCGCCCCGAAGACCGCCACCGTCGAACCCGCCTCTACCTTTGCACGGTTGATGACGGCACCGATGCCCGTCATGACGGCGCAGCCGACGAGGGCGGCCACGTCGAGGTTGGTGCTGACGGGCAGCGGGATGCAGGAACGCTCGTGCACGACCGTATGGCCGGCGAAGGTCGACAGGTAGGAGTAGTGGTAGACGCGGTCTCCCCGCAGGGAGAGGCGGAAGCCGCCGCCGGGGAGGGAGCCGTCGCCGATGTGGGCGGCGGCGTTCTCGCAGAGAGAGAGGCGCCCTCGCTGGCAGGCCGGGCAGCGCCCGCAGGAGGGCAGCCAGGAGAGCACGACCTTGTCGCCGGGCCTGACGGTCGTGACGGCGCTCCCGACCTCCTCGACGATGCCCCCGCCTTCGTGTCCCAGCACGGCCGGAAGCGGCGTGGCCGAAGCGCCGGAGACGGCGTTCCAGTCGCTGTGGCAGACGCCGCTCGCCTCGATGCGGACCCGCACCTCATTCGGGCCGGGGCCGGCCAGCTCGACCTCCTCGAGCGTGAGCTCCTCACCCGTGGCTGCGAGCACCGCCGCCCTTGTCGTCATCGTCGCGGCCATGCCGTCGGCTCCTCTCTCGGGATCACCGCGTGAGGTCCACCCACGTCGTCTTCAGCTGCGTGTAGCCGTCGATGGCATGCAGCGACTTGTCTCGACCGAAACCGGATTGCTTGAAGCCGCCGAAGGGGAGGGCGACGTCGGTGGCGTCATAGGTGTTGACCCAGACGGTGCCCGCCCTCAGCCGTGCCGCCATGCGGTGGGCGGTGCCGAGGTCACGCGTCCAGACGGCCGCCGCCAGGCCGTAGATCGTGTCGTTGGCGACAGCGAGGGCATCGTCGGGGCCGTCCACCTCGAGGACGGCGAGGACCGGGCCGAAGACCTCTTCGGTGGCGATGGGCAACTGCGGCCGCACGGCGTCGACCACGGTCGGCGCGACGAAGGTGCCGCCGGTCTCGGCCCGCACGGCGTGGCCGCCGAGGACCACCTCGGCGCCGGCTTCGCGCGCCCCTTCGATGTATCCGAGGATGCGGGCCTGCTGCACCTCGTCGACGATGGCACCCACCTGGGTGGAGGGGTCGAGGGGGTCTCCGACGACGAGGCCGGCGCCGACCTCCACCACGCCGGCGACCACGATCTCTTTCACCTGGCGGTCGACGAGCAGTCGCGAGCCGGCGCTGCAGCTCTCCCCCTGGTTGTAGAACACGCCCCAGGCGACCGTCTCGGCCACGGCCTGCAGGTTGGGAGCATCCCGGAGCACGATATGGGGGCTCTTGCCACCGCACTCGAGGCTCACCATCTTCATGTTGGACTCGCCCGAATAGCGGAGGAAGGCCTTGCCGATCTCGGTCGAGCCCGTGAAGGCGATCTTGTCCACGTCGAGGTGGCGGCCGAGCGCCTGGCCGGTGACGGGCCCGTCTCCCGGCACGACGTTGAACACCCCGTCAGGCAGCCCCGCCTCGGAGGCGAGCTCGGCAAGGCGGATGGCCGTGAGGGGTGACTGCTCGGCCGGTTTCATCACGACCGAGTTGCCCGTCACGAGCGCCGGGCCGAGCTTCCAGGAAGAGATGAGCATCGGGTAGTTCCACGGCAGGACGCAGCCGACGACGCCGACGGGCTCACGCGTGACGGTGGCGAGCACGTCGGCTCCCATCGGGGCGACCTCGCCCAGGAGCTTGTCGGCCGCCTCGGCGAAGTAGGCGATGCAGTTGGCGGTCCCGCGGACGTCGACGCGGACCGACTCGGTGATGGGCTTGCCGACGTCGAGGGACTCGAGCAGGGCCAGCTCCGCCGTGTGCTCCCAGATGAGGGCGGCGAATCGCAGGAGAACCTGCTTGCGATGGCGCGGGTGGGCATTCGACCAGCGGCCGTCCTCGAAGGCTGCCCGGGCGACGGCGACCGCCCGGTCGACGTCCTCGGGACCACAGAAGGCGACGTTGGCGAGAAGGGTCCCATCGCGAGGAGAGCGATCGGCGAACGTGCGGCCCGAGAGGGCGTCGACGGCCTGGCCGTCGACGAAGGCCGTTGACGGTCGCTCCGTGCGGGCGGCCAAGGCGAGCCACCCGTCCCGGGAGGTCGGGGTTGCCAGGGTGCTCACGACGTCCAGCCTGCCGCCGCCCGCCGGGGACGAGCAAGCCCCACCCGAGGGCGACGGCTCAGGACAGGCCTACGATCTCGCCGTTCTCGTCGATGTCGATCCGCTCTGCCGCCGGCGCCGACCCCAGACCCGGCATGGTGCGCATGTCGCCACAGATCGGGTAGACGAAGCCCGCCCCGACCGAGGCCCGCACTTCCCGCACCGGCAGCCGCCAGCCCGTCGGGGCTCCCTTCAAGCTGGCGTCGGAGGAGATGGACAGGTGGGTCTTGGCGATGCAGACGGGCAGGTCGCCGAAGCCGTTGCGCTCGTAGTTGTCGAGCTGGCGGACCGCCAGCGGCGTGTAGTCGACACCGTCGGCCCCGTACACCTTCGTGGCGACCGTCTCGATCTTGTCTCGCAGCGACGCCGTGCTCGGGTAGAGGACGTGGAATTCGCTCGGGCGCTCGGCCGCCTCGACGACCGCCTCGGCGAGCTCGATGGCGCCCTTGCCGCCTTCGGCGAAGTGGTTGCAGACGGGCGCCTGCACGCCCTTGGCGGCGGCGATCTCCTTGATGGCCTCGTGCTCGGAGGAGAAGTCACCCGGGAAGGCGTTGATCGCCACCACGGGCGTGACCCCGAACAGCTGGATGTTCTCGATCTGCTTGCGCAGGTTCGCCCCCCCGATGTGCACCTCCTCCGGGTTCTCCTCGAGCAGCGCCGGCGGCAGCGCCTTGCCCGCGACCACGCGGTGGCGGCCTGAGTGGGCCTTGAGGGCGCGCACCGTCGCCACGATGACGGCGGCATCAGGGGAGAGGCCCGACGCCCGGCACTTGATGTCGAAGAAGCGTTCCGCCCCCATGTCGGCGCCGAAGCCCGACTCGGTGATGAGGAAGTCGCCCGTGTGGATGCCGATGAGGTCGGCGACGACCGAGGAGTTGCCCGTGGCGATGTTCCCGAAGGGGCCCGCGTGCACGAGGACGGGTGTGTTCTCGAGCGTCTGTAAGAGGTTGGGCTTGATGGCCTCTCGCATGATGACGGCCATGGCCCCGGCCGCCGCCAGGTGCTCGGCCGTGACGGCGTCGCCGCTCGGGGTGTAGCCGACGACGATGCGGCCGAGGCGCCGGCGGAGGTCGTGCAGCGAGTTCGTGAGGCCGAGGATGGCCATCACTTCGGAGGCGGCCGTGATGTCGAAGCCGGTCTGGCGGGGCACGCCGTCCTCTTTCGCCCCGAGGCCGATGACGATGTTGCGGAGCGCTCGGTCGTTGACGTCGAGGACCCGGCGCCAGGTGATGTTGTGCTCGTCGAGGTTGAGGGCGTTGCCCTGATAGAGGTGGTTGTCGACCATGGCCGAGAGCATGTTGTGGGCGGCCGTGACGGCATGTGTGTCACCCGTCAGGTGGAGGTTGAACAGCTCCATGGGGACGGCCTGGCTGTAACCGCCGCCGGCGGCGCCGCCCTTGATGCCGAAGGTCGGTCCCATCGAGGGCTGCCGGATGGAGATGGTGGCGCGCTTGCTGATGTGGCGCATCGCCTGGCCGAGCCCGACCGTCGTGGTCGTCTTGCCCTCCCCGAGCGGCGTCGGCGTGATGGCCGTGACGCAGACGTAGCGCGCCGTCGGGCGGTCGGCGAGCGCCTCGATCGCCTCCAGCTTGATCTTGAGGACGCTGTCGCCGTACTGCTCGAGCAGCTCCCGGGGCAGGCCCATCTCCTCGGCGATCTGGATGATGGGCCGCAGGTGGGCCTGGCGAGCGATCTCGAGGTCGCTGGGGAAGCTCATGGTCAGATCTCCTTGCTCGGGTAGCCGTCGACTTCGATGGAGAATTCGGCGCCGACATCGCGGAGGGCGTCGAAGAGGTACTGCCCAGAGGACCTGTCGCTCTCGATGAGATAGGAGCGCTCCCCGCCGAGGTCATCTCGGGCGACCGTGCAACGCAGACGGGCCACAGAGGAGCGGAAGCACGACCCGTTCGGGGTGACGCCCTCGGCAAAGTCGATGGCGCACACTTTCTCGAGGACCCGGTGGGAGTCGGTCCCACTGAGGCGGAGCACGATCGAGCCGTGCGTCATGTCGATGACGCTCAGCAGCTCGCCGTCTCCGCCTTCCTGCGCAGGCGCCTCGAGGTCGCTCGCCACCTGCGCACGGCTCCCTGCCGGGCTGAGAACGAGCCACTCAAAAGGTCCGGCGCCGATCACGAGGCTGCCGTCGGCGTCGCGGCGCGTGCTCCCGAAGGGGCAGTCCAACCGCCGGCCCGCCGCTGTCTCCCGCGCAGAGCGCACGAGCAGCTTGGTGAGCGGCGTGAGATCGGCTAGGCGGAGCGGTCCATCCGAGCGCGCCCCGGAGACCTCCCAGCCCTGGTGGGATTTGACCGGCGCCAGCTGGGTGATGGGCGAGCGGGCGACGGGCACGCCGGGCGACTTCTCGGCACTAGCCACGGAGTCGACTCCCCTCGGGGTCGAAGTGAGCATGGTGCTCCATCACCGTGGCCGTGGCGGAGCTCCCGTCGGGAAGGCGGATGGTCACGAGCGAGCCCGGCTCGGCAAGGCGGGCCGAGACGATGCCGAGGCAGATCGACCGCCCGAGCGTGGGCGAGAAGCGGCTCGAGGTGATGCGACCCTCGATCCTGCCGAGGCCGCTGATGATCTGGCTCGCCTCCGCCGGCACGAGCTGCGGGTCCGTCGGCTGCAGGCCGACGAGGTGCGGCTCCCCCTCGCGGGCTGACTCCCGGACGAGCTCCGGTTTGCCGGCGAAGTCTTCCTTGTCGAGTTTCACGAGCCAGTCGAGCCCGGCGGCGAAGGCCTGCGTGACGCCGTCGGTGTCCTGGCCGACGATGAAGTGCCCCTTCTCCAGGCGCATGATCCGTTGCGCCTCCAGGCCGAAGGGAGCAACGCCGAGGTCGGAGCCCTCGGACATGAGCGACTCCCAGACGTGCAAGCCGAAGGCGGCGGGCACGTGGATCTCGAAACTGAGCTCACCGGTGAAGCCGATCCTCCACATGTGGCAGCCGGGGATGCCGGCGATCGAGCCGGTGCGCACCTGCATGTACTTGAAGGCGTCGGCCGACAGGTCGACGCCTTCGACGAGACGGGAGAGGAGCTCGCGCGATCGCGGGCCGGCGATGTTCATGCTCGCGTAGGCGGACAGGACCGAGGTGACGTGAACCTGCAGGGACGAGAACGTCGTCTGCAGCCAGCTCTCGATCCAGTCGTGCACGGCCGCCGCCCCGGAGCTCGTCGTCGACATGAAGTAGTGGTCGGGGCCGAGGTGGCCGGTGACCCCGTCGTCGATGACGACGCCGTCCTCGCCGCACATGACGCCGTAGCGGACAGAGCCGATGTCGAGCTTCGACCACTTGTTCACGTAGATGAAGTTCAGCAAAGTCGGCACATCCGGCCCGCGGAGGTCGAGCTTGCCGAGCGGTGTCACGTCGATGATGCCGACGTGGCTGCGGACGTTGCGGACCTCGGCGGCGGGGTCGCCGTAGTGCTCGGGCCTGATCCACTGGCCGGCGACGATCGGTCGGGCGCCGTGGGCCACGTGCCACGGCTGCATCGGCGAGTACCGCGTCGGCTCCAGTATCCGTCCGGCGAGCGCTCCGAGGCTGATGGGGGCGTGAGGCGGTCTCCACACGGTCGTGCCCGTCTCCGCGATCGTGCTGCGGTTCGCCTCGGCCAGCACGGCCACGGTGTTGATCGTCTCGAGCTTGCCCTGTGCCGGGCCCATCGTCGCCGTCGTGTAGCGCTTCAGCAGCTCGACGGAGTCGTAGCCCTCACGGGCGG
>DASPSK010000050.1:0-8824 GCA_035623975.1 Acidimicrobiales bacterium
AGCGGGCCTACCGTGGAGCCGGAGCCGAAGTGGGACGACCGAGAGGTTACCGATGGCCGTTGATTTCACCCAGCTCGTGAACGACCTCGCCGCCGAGGGCAACGAGCTCCTCGGGATGCTCGAGCCGCGCCTGGCGGCCGACCCCGACCGGGTGCAGATGGCGACGCCCGCCGAGGGCTGGACCATCGCCGACCAGCTGGCGCATCTCGCCTACTTCGACGAGGCCTTGCTGCTGGCGATGAACGACCCGTTGGAGTTCCGGGTCGTCCGCGACATGGCGATCTCCTCCGGCGGCGACACGGCCGAGCTGGCACGGAAGCGCCACGCCGAGCTCGGCGGAGGCTCGTTGCCGGCGTGGCTGCAGGATGTCCGCGACCGCCTGGTCGGCGAGCTCGCGGGCGCCGATCCCCGTCATCGGGTCCCCTGGTATGGCCCCGACATGAGCCTCGCCTCGGCGGCGACGGCTCGCCTCATGGAGACCTGGGCGCACGGCCACGACATCGCCGACACCCTCGGGGCCAGGCTCCTGCCCACGGCCCGTCTCCGCCACATCGCCGATCTCGGCGTGCGCACGTTCGCCTTCAGTTTCACCGTGCGCTCTCTCGCGGCCCCGGACGTACCCGTCCGCGTGGAGCTGTGGGGCCCGCACCTGGAGGAGTGGACGTGGGGGCCGGAGGGCAGTGACGACTACGTGCAGGGACCGGCCGAGGAGTTCTGCCTCGTCGTCACCCAGCGACGCCACCTGGCGGACACGACGCTCCACGTCGAAGGTGTCACGGCACGCGCGTGGCTCAGCATCGCCCAGGCATTCGCCGGCGGTCCCACGACGACGGCACCCGGGCGCGCCGCCCGCTAGGGCGGCTGCCGCGCGGGCAGGCTCTCGATGCGGGGGAGAAATTCCCGATCGGAGGGGGCGGCATGCTGGTAGTTTCGTCGTGATGACCAAGCGCAGTCCGGCTCGCTTCGGCGCCGTGGCCACCGCCATGGTGACGCCGTTCGACGAGGGCGGCGGGCTCGATCTCGACGGCGCCGCCGGCCTGGGCAAGTATCTCGCCGACAACGGCTCGGAGGCGGTTGTGCTCGCCGGCACGACGGGCGAGGCGCCCGTGCTCACCGACACCGAGCGGCTCGACTTGTTCAGAGCGCTCGCCGAGACCCTCACCATCCCCGTCATCGCAGGCTCGACCACGAACGACACCGCCCACTCGGTAGCCATCACGCGGGCGGCCGAGGAGGCCGGCGTGGCCGCCATCCTCGCCGTCACGCCCTACTACAACCGGCCGTCCCAACTCGGTCTCACCCGTCACTTCACCGCTGTGGCGCAAGCCACCTCGCTGCCGGTCATCCTCTACGACATCCCGATCCGGACGGGCCGCAAGATCGCTACCGAGACGATCCTCCGCCTCGCCCGAGAGGTCCCGAACATCGTCGGCGTCAAGGATGCGGCGGGGGACGTGGCCGGGACGGCGAGATTGTTGGCGGAGGCGCCGGAGGGTTTCGAGTGCTACAGCGGCGAGGACGCCCTCAACTTGCCGCTGCTGTCGGTCGGTGCCGTCGGTGCCATCAGCGTCGCCTCGCACTGGGTCGGCCGGGAGATGTCCGAGATGATCACCGCCTTCCTCGCCGGCGACGCCGAGGGGGCGCGCCAGCTGAACGCCCAGATCCTGGACTTCGTCGCCTTCCAGTCGAGCGACGACGCGCCCAACCCGATGCCGGCGAAGGCCATGCTGCGGGCGATGGGCCTCCCCGCCGGCCAATGCCGTCTCCCGCACGGCCCGGCGCCGGAGTGGCTGGAGGAACGTGCCGGGTCCGTGCTCGCCGATCTGGAGGAGTGGCGGGCGGCGCGTGGCTGAGCGCGTCCGGGTCTCGTTTCTCGGGGGTCTGGGCGAGATCGGGCGCAACTGCGCCGTCGTCGAGCAGGGCGGCCGCCTTGTCGTGCTCGACTGCGGCGTCATGTTCCCGAACCCGGAGATGCCCGGCGTCGACCTCGTGCTGCCCGACTTCGGCTGGCTCTTCGAGCGGGCGGGCGACGTGGACGGCATCGTGCTCACCCACGGGCACGAAGACCACGTCGGCGCCCTCGCCTACCTGCTGCGGGAGGTGGCCGCTCCCGTCTACGGCTCACCCTTCACGCTCGGCATCGCCCAAAACCACCTCGACGAGGCGAACCTCCCCTCCACTGGCCTCGTGCCCGTCGCCGACGGCGAGCGCCGCACGATCGGCCCTTTCGACGTCGAGTTCATCCCCGTCACCCACTCGGTGCCGTTCGGTTTCGCCCTCGCTGTTCACACCGCCCAGGGCGTCATCTTGCACACGGGGGACTTCAAGCTCGACCTCAACCCCGTGGACGGGCGGCGCACCGACCTGGCCAGGATCGGTCAGATCGCCTCCACCGACGGCATCCGGCTCCTGCTGGCCGACTCCACCAACGCCGAGGAACCCGGCTACACCGGGAGCGAGTCGAGCGTGGGCGCCTCGCTGCGGACGATCTTTCAGTCGAACCGGAAGTCGCGGATCATCGTCGCCTGTTTCGCCAGCCACATCCACCGCATCCAGCAGGTGGCCGACGCAGCCGTCGCCAGCGGGCGGCGCATCGCCCTGCTCGGCCGCTCCATGGTGAAGAACGTCGGCGTCGCCCGTGAGCTCGGGCTCCTGCAGGTGCCCGACAGCGCCTTCGTGGAGATCGAGACCATCGGCAGCATCGAGCCGGGACAGCTGTGCGTCATCTCGACGGGCTCGCAGGGCGAGCCGATGTCCGCCCTCTCGCTCATGGCCGAGGGCGAGAGCCGCTGGCTGGATGTCACCGAGGGGGACGTCGTCGTCCTCAGCTCGCACGCCATCCCGGGCAACGAGTGGGCCGTTGCCAAGGTGATGGACGGGCTCTCTCGCAAGGGCGCAGACGTCGTACACGGCTCGGTGGCCCACGTGCACGAGAGTGGCCATGGCCGCCAGGGCGAGCTCTCGACCATGCTCTCGATCGCCAAGCCGAGGTCGTTCGTTCCGGTGCACGGCGAGTACCGCATGCTGCTGCGCCACTCCCGTCTCGCCATCGAGATGGGAGTGGCCGCGAGCGAGGTGCTCGTGTGTGAGGACGGTGACGTCATCGCCCTCAGCGACGAGGGCATCGACTTCGACGGAGAGGTGTCGTCGAGCTACGTGTTCGTGGACGGCCTCGCCGGGGACGTCGGCGTCGGCGTGCTGCGCGACCGGCGCGTGCTCGCCGAGGAGGGGGTCGTCGTGACGGTCGTGACCGTCGACCGGAGGACGGGCGACCTCGTGGGGACCCCGGAGATCGTGAGCCGGGGTTTCTTGTCGGAGCCCGGACACGAGGATCTCGCCGAAGAGCTGCGCGTGGCGGTGCAGAAGGCCGTCGATGCAGGAGCCGGTCAGATCAACCGGGATCCGGACGCCATCCGGCGGGTGGCCCGCAGGGCGGTCGGGCGCCTCGTGAACGAGCGCACCCGCCGCCGCCCCATGATCGTGGTCGTCGTCGTCGAGGCCTGATCATCACCGGCCGGCGGCGTTGCCACCGTCGCTTGGTGAGGCTGGTGTTACGGTTGTTGACACTGTGGCAGTGACGAAACCAGCTGCTGGCACCCGTTCCCCGGGGTCACGCAGCAGCTCCGGCGCGAAGGCGGGTAAACGCGCCGCGAGCCCGTCCACCACCGCCCCGCGCCGAGGAGCCCACCGCCCGTCGGCCCGTTCCTCGGTGAGCGCTCCGAAGTCCCGCCGGCAGGCTCCGAAGGGCCCCTCGCCCCTCGAGCGGGCCCTCGACCGCACCCTGGCGCTCGTCGGGGCCCAGAGCGACGACGCCTGGGGTCTCCTCCTCGTGCTCGCGGGCGTCCTGCTCGCCCTCGGCATCCACTTCGACGTGCTCGGCCCGGCCGGCAAGGCCATCCGCACGGGCGGCGGCCGCCTCTTCGGTTGGGGTGAGGACGTCATCCCGGCGAGTCTCGTCGTGGGCGGGGTCCTCCTCGTGGCAGAGCGTTCCTGGTGGGGCCTGCTCGGCACGATCAACTCCGCCCTCCTGCTCACCGTCGCTTCGGCCGGGCTGGCCGACCTGGCCGGGGGCAACCCGTCGCTGCACGCATCCCAGGCGAGGCTCGCGGGCGCCGGGGGTGTCGTCGGGGCCGGCGTGGGCGGTGGGATGGCCAAGGTGATCGGGGTGGCCGGTGCCGGCGTCGTGCTCGGGGCGGTAGCCCTCACGGCCATCTGCTGGCTGCTCGGTGGCCGCCTCGTCGAGGTGCTGCGGGGCGCGGCCGCCCTGCTCAGCCGTTGGGCACGCGGGGTGGTGGCGAGATTCAGGGAGTTTCGCCGCCAGACGCTGACGGCTGCCCAACTGGAGAACGCCCGCCTGGGCGCCCGTGCCGAGACGGCCGCCGCGACCCCGGCCCTCAGTGCCTGGGACCCGCCTGGGGGCGATCACAGCCGTCCATACGGGCCCGATCATGGCGCCCACCTCGCCCTGCCGGCGGCGGCACCACCGCCCGTCGACGAGCAGCCCGAGCTGGCCTCGCCGCTCGTGGCCGAGCCGGCTGCCCTGCACGCCGGAGGCATGCTCGATCCCGCCGATGCCGGCGGCAAGGCGGAGCAGCTCACCCTCCCGGTACCGCTCCCGAACGCCAACTGGCGCTTACCGGCGCCCAAGCTGCTGAAGCGGAGCAAGGACCAATACCACGACCGAGCCGAGATCGAGTCGCGCGGCCGCGTGCTCGAGCGGGCGCTCGCCGCCCACGGCGTCGAAACCCATCTCGTCGGCTTCACCGTCGGCCCCACCGTGACTCGCTTCGAGCTCGAGCTCGGATCCGGCGTCAAGGTGGCCCGGGTCACGAACCTGGCGAAGGACATCGCCTACGCCATGGCGTCGGCCGACGTCCGCATCCTCGCCCCCATCCCCGGCCGCTCGGCCATCGGCGTCGAGGTCCCAAATCAGAACCGCCAGCTCGTCACGCTCGGAGACGTGCTCTCGACGCACGACGCCCGCCGGGCCACGCACCCGCTCGAGGTCGCCCTCGGACGCGACATCGCCGGGCGCGCCGTCATGGTCAACCTGGCCGAGATGCCCCACCTGCTCATCGCCGGCGCCACCGGTGCGGGCAAGTCGTCCTGCATCAACTCGGTCGTGACCTCCATCCTCATGCGTGCGACGCCCGACGAGGTCCGCCTCATCCTCGTGGACCCCAAGCGCGTCGAGCTCGGCCAGTACAACGGCCTCCCGCACCTGCTGACACAGGTGGTCGTGAACCCGAAGCGAGCCGCCAACGCCCTCAACTGGGCGGTGACGGAGATGGAGCGTCGCTACGACCTCCTCGCCGAGGTCGGCATGCGCGACATCACGGGCTACAACGCCGCCGTTGACCGGGGCGACTTCCTCGACCCGGTTGCACCCGTGGGCGCCGCGGACGAGCTCGCTGGACAAGCCGGCCCGGCCCGGGACCTCGCCGCCCTCGGGGTCCTCGACACCCTCGGGGACTTCGAGGACCTCGATACCCTGGAGGCGGGCCTGCCGGGCGGCCTCGCCGACATCGGGCAACCCGACTATCGGGCCGCGCCGGAGGGCGACGCGTCGGCGCTCGAGGGTGCCGACTCCGCTGGTGCGGCCGTCACCCCGGCCACCACCCCCGCCCTGCCCGCCACGCCTGCCACACCCGCCACGCCTGCCACACCCGCCACCCGGGTCTTCGAGGGCGTGGGCCCAGGCGCGCTCAGCTCGGCGCCGAGCCCTTCGGCCACGGTGGCGGCCATGGTGGAGCAGTCCCGATCTCGCACCGAGCGACCCGGTGGCGTGTCGCACGGGCGCCTGCCCTTCGTCCTCATCGTCGTGGACGAGTTGAACGACCTCATGATGGTGGCGGCTCGCGACGTCGAGGAGTCGATCTGCCGCATCGCCCAGATGGCGAGGGCGGTGGGCATCCACCTCGTGATCGCCACGCAGCGGCCGTCCGTCGACGTCATCACGGGCGTCATCAAGGCCAACATCCCCTCCCGCCTGGCCTTCTCGGTGTCGTCGCTCGCCGACAGCCGCGTCATCCTCGACCAGCCGGGGGCGGAGCGGCTCATCGGACGGGGTGACCTCCTCCTGCTGTCTGCTTCCTCGAGCGTGCCCCGCCGCCTGCAGGGACCTTGGGTCGGCGAGGACGAGGTCCGCAGCGTCGTCGCCCACTGGCGGCGCCAGAGCGGCCCTCGCTATGTCGAGGGCGTCGAAGGCGAGGATTCCGGGGGGGGAGCCGCCGGCGCCACCGGCGACGATGACGACGAGCTGCTGGCGTCTGCGATGGAGCTTGTGGTCCGCTCGCAACTAGGCTCCACCTCCATGCTGCAGCGCAAGCTCCGCGTCGGTTTTGCCCGTGCCGGACGGCTGATGGATCTGCTCGAAAGGCGTGGTGTCGTCGGCCCCTCAGAGGGGTCGAAGGCGAGGGCGGTCCTCATGACGCCCGAGGAGCTCGACCAGATCGAACGGTGACAAAGCCGACATGAACGGCTGGCGTTACCTAAGTTGTGGGCAATGACGGCTGCGAACGAGTTCCGCCCGGCCAGACCGCGGGTGCCGGCTCCGCAGAACGGCGCCTATGTCACCGCCCGCGCCCGCAATGAGGCCCTCCGGATGTCGCGTGAGCGGGCTTTGAGGCGGCGGGCGGCGCGCCGGCGGGGCCGCCGGCGACTGGCGGTGATCGTGCTGTCGCTCTTCGCAGGGACGTTCCTCGTCCTCTCCCTCGTCGGCTCGAGCGGACCGGGTGCGAAGGGCTCGGTCAGCCCCGCGCAGGCCGCTCCCCGCGATGCGGACATGGCGACGCTCACCGTGCGCTCGAGCCTGGCCGCCTCGGTCGTGATTCCCGGCAAGATGGCCCCGCTCCCCTTCCCGACGACGGGGGAGGCGGCCGTCGTCGTGGCCGGGATCGGCCTCATGGGAGCAACGGGAGACGAGCGCTCCGTACCCGTCGCCAGCCTCACGAAGATCATGACGGCCTACCTCGTGCTGAAGGACCATCCGCTCGCCGGGCGCGGTGGCGGTCCCGTCTTCGTGATGACGGCGGCGGATCATGCTGCCTGGATCCAGGCGTCGGAGGCGGACGAGTCGAACATCGAGGTCAAGGCGGGTGAGCACCTCGACGAGCGGCAGCTCCTGCAAGCGCTCATGATCCCGTCGGCCGACAACATCGCCGACTACCTGGCGGTCTGGGATGCCGGCAGCGAGAAGGCCTTCGTTGCCAAGATGAACGCCACTGCGGCGGCACTGCGCCTGCCCGGCACGCACTTCGCCGATGACAGCGGCGTCAACCCAGGGTCGCGCAGCACGGCGATCGGCATGGCTCGGCTCGCCGCCCTCGCCATGGAGAGCCCCGTCCTGCGCTCGATCGTCGACGAACAGTTCATCGTGCTCCCCATCTCCGGCGAGATCTGGAACAACTACGACCCGGCCGTCGGAGTCGACGGCATCATCGGCGTGAAGTCGGGTTACACGGACGCGGCCGGCACGAACCTCGTCTCGGCGGCCTGGCGTGACGTCGGCGGCCGCCGGGTGCTCGTCGTCTGCGACGTCATCGGCCAGCAGAACAGCCTCTCGGGCGATGCGGGGGACAACGAGGCGCTCCTTGACGCCGCCACCCGCGATCTCCGCCTGTCGGAGGTCGTTGCGGGTCAGGCGGTCGTGGCGGAGGCGGAGACCGGTTGGAACCACGATCGCTCAGTCGTGCGCCTGGCGGCCACGGCCTCTGTCGTGGGCTGGCCAGGGCTCGTCCTCTCGCCCGTCGTCGTGCCCGCTCCGCCCCCAAGGAGCACGCCGGCGCACGGGTGGCCGGCCGGCTGCACGATCGGCGACCTCGAGCTCCAGTACCCCTACGGCGCCGGGATCGGCGGAGCGGTCATCCTGCAGTCAGCCATCCGCCCCCCGCCCGCGGGGTGGGCGCCGGCGGGCGTCCTCCATTGACCGGCTCCATCGACCGGCAGCTGAGGTGAGGGCGCGAGTCCCCGGCTCCTCCTCCAACCTCGGCCCCGGCTATGACGTCCTCGGCCTCGCCCTGCAGCTGTACGTCGAGGTGGAGGTGACGCCGGCTCCGAGCTTGCGCATCCAGGCCGACGGGGAGGGCTCGGAGCAGCCTCGAGACGAGTCGCACCTGGCTGCCAGGGTCGTCCGCGCAGTCCTCGGGCACGACCGCGTGGCCGTGAGCGTGCGATCGTCGATACCGGTCAGCCGAGGTCTCGGCTCCTCGGCGGCGCTGGCGGTCGCGGTGGCGGCGGCCGCAGGGGCAAGCGACCCCCTCACGGTGGCCGCCGTCTTCGACGGGCACGCCGAGAACGCGGCCGCCTCCGTGCTCGGCGGCCTCGTGGCGGCCGCGATGATCGACGGCATCCCTGCGGCTCGCCGCCTGCCGCTCGACCCTCGCCTCGGCTACGTCGTCGTCGTGCCCGACCGCCACCTCCGAACGCAACTTGCCCGCTCCGTCCTTCCTGAGACGGTTCCTTTCCGAGACGCCATCCACAACCTCGGGCGCATGGGACTGCTGCTCGCAGGCCTGGCGGACGCTCCGTCGCTGCTGCCCGCGGCCGGCGACGACCGCCTCCACCAGAGCGCCCGTTCGGCCCTGTTCCCGGAGGCTCCCGAGCTGCTGGAGCGGCTCCGCTCCGCCGGCGCCACCGTGGCGTGCTGGTCGGGGGCCGGCCCCGCGCTCCTCGCCATCTGCGCGGACCGCGAGGTGGCCAAGCGGGTCGAGGCGGCCGCCGACCGCGACCTGGCCTCCCTCGGCCTGGCAGGGCAGGCGGCGGTCGTCGAGCCGGATCTCGAAGGTCTTGTCGTCTCGTCCTGAGCCTGCCGTCGCTCCCTCGC
>DASPSK010000053.1:0-3605 GCA_035623975.1 Acidimicrobiales bacterium
CCGGCGCCGTGCTCACCGTCGAGGAGCACAATAGGACCGGCGGACTGGGATCGGCCGTGGCCGAGACGCTCGCCGACGCCGGCCTGCCGACAGCCTTGTGCCGCCACGGCGTGCCCGACGTGCACGTCGTGCTCGGTCCGCCCGCCGCGCTCTATGCGCGATATCAGCTGGATGCCGACGGCGTGGTGTCCAAAGCACGAGAGCTTCTCTTGACTTCGAAAGGAGCCGGAACGTGACTCGCCTCGACAGCAAGAACCGGACACGGGAGATCGATGCCGCTCTCAGGAGGCGTGCCCGTCAGGTGATTCCGGGTGGCATGTACGGGCACCTGAGCGCGAACAACCTGCCGCCCGAGTACCCACAGTTCTACTCCCGGTCGGAGGGATCTCGAGTCTGGGATGTCGACGGCAACGAGTACCTCGATCTCATGTGCAGCTTCGGCCCGGTCATTCTTGGGCACAAGCATCCGAAAGTGGAGGCGGCCGTCGCCGCCCAGTTCGCCAAGGGCGACACCCAGGCGGGCCCGGCTCCTTGCATGGTTGAGCTGGCGGAGCTCCTTGTCGATCGTGTCTCGCACGCCGACTGGGCGATGTTCGCTAAGAACGGCTCAGACGCCAATACCGTGTCTCTCATGATTGCTCGCGCCGCCACGGGGCGAAACAAGGTGCTCGCAGCCCGCGGCGCATATCACGGATCGGCTCCGTGGTCGACCCCCGTGATGATCGGGGTCACGCCGGAGGACCGCGCGTCGGTTCAGTACTACACGTTCAACGACCTTGCGAGCGTGGAGGAGGCGGTAGAGCGGGCCGCCGGCGACCTGGCAGCGATCATCGTGTCGCCCTTCAAGCACGACGCCGGCTTCGACCAGGAGCTGGTCGACCCAGCCTTCGCGCGTGGGCTACGGGAGTTGTGCGATCGGAACGGCGCTGCCCTCGTGCTGGACGAGGTTCGCGCCGGATTCCGCCTGAACCACGGTGGCAGCTGGGAGACCGTGGGCGTCGAGCCAGACCTGAGCGCTTGGAGCAAGGCGATCGCCAACGGCTACGCGCTCGCCGCCGTCCTCGGGAGCGCCCAGTATTCCGAAGCGGCTTCTCGCATCTTCGTCACCGGGTCATTCTGGTTTCAGGCGGTCCCGATGGCGGCGGCCGTGGCGACGATCACTGCCCTCAGAGAGGAGAGCGCCGTCGATTCGATGCTGCAACGTGGAGCCAAACTCCGCGACGGGATCGAGGACCAGGCACGGTCGGCTGGCGTGCCCATCCGACAGACCGGCCCGGTACAGCTGCCGAACCTGCGTTTCCTCGGCGACGAGAACTTCGAACGTTCGAGGCTGTTCAGCGGAGCCTGCGCCGCAGGCGGACTCATCGTGCATCCTCGGCACAACTGGTTCGTGTCGGCTGCGCTCACAGATGACGATGTGGACGACGCCCTGGCTGTGACCGAGGCGGCCTTCGCCGCCGTCCGCGAGCAGTTCAACGGGGCCTGACGGACGGGTGCGGTCGCGGAGGATCGAGGAGGCAATCACCATGGCTGTAGATTCGCTCAAGGTGCTCGTGGTGACCGGGGGGCATCCCTTTGAACGGGAGCCGTTCTTGGCCATCTTTGACGCCCTTCCAGGCATCGTGTGGCAACATGACCAACCACCAGAGGCTCGGGATCACTTCCGCCCTGACAAGGTCGGAGAGTTCGATGCGATTGTCTGCTACGACATGCAAGGCATCGTGTTCAACAAACCCAATCTGCCCGAGCTGCTCACCCCGCCTCCGCAGTACGCTCAAGCCTTCAGCCAGATGCTCGAGGCCGGCCAAGGGATTGTATTTCTCCACCACGCCATGTCTGCCTGGCCGACGTGGCCGTTGTGGGCTGAAGTGGTCGGCGGACGCTGGAATTACGTGCCGAGCGAGCTGAACGGCACGATCTGGCCGGCATCCGGCTACACCCGCGAGGTCGAACACCACATCTCGTGTATCGACCCGTCCCACCCGATCTGCGCCGGTATCGAAGACGGCTTCGACATCGTCGACGAGATCTACCTGAACCCGGTTCTCGAGGACAGGATCGTGCCCCTACTGCGTACAAACTTCGATACGTCGCCAGAGTCGTTCTACTCCGGTCAGCACGCGATCCAGGGACGGTTGTACGAGCGGGAGGGCTGGACACACCCTCCGGGCAGCGGCCTTGTCGGGTGGGTGAAGACGGCCGGCCGCAGTCCTATCGCCTACTTGCAGTCGGGTCACGGTCCTGCCGCCTACGGCAACGTAGGCTTCCGCCAGGTGCTGTCCAATGCCATCGCTTGGGTCTCCTCCGAGGAGGCGCACCGCTGGGCGGCCGCGCACGAGACGGCCTTGGCAGGGTGAACCCCATCCCTGGCAGGATGTCGACGAAGTCAGCCAACGGACTCCTCGTTCGCCGAAGAGAGACCTAAGTGGACCGAGCGGAAGGGACGCGACTGGCCGAGGCCAAGCTATCCCTCGCCCTACTCGGACGCTCACTCGAAGCGGACGGTCTCGCCATCGGCTTCTCCGGCAACCTCAGTGTTCGCGTGGGGGAGGTCGTCGCCATCACGCCGTCCGCTGTTGCTTACGACGAGATCAGGCCGGACGACATCTGCCTGGTCTCGATGGACGGTCGCCCGCTCGAGCCGAGCAACGGCCGAGTTCTCTCCTCCGAGACCCCTATGCATCTCGCTGTCTACGCCGCGACGGCTGCCGGTGCGATCGTGCACACCCATTCTCCCGAGGTCGTAGCACTTTCGACCGTCGCCACCGAACTGCCGGCGATCCACTATGCCATCGTCGGCCTAGGCGGACCCGTTCGGGTCGCACCCTACGTTCGATTCGGATCCGAAGGACTGGCGAAGGCCGCTACCGAAGCGCTCGATGGCCGATACGCCGCCATTTTGCAGAACCACGGAGCCATCACGTACGGCGGCAGCCTCGAGGAGGCGTACCAGCGCGCTCGGCTCCTCGAATGGATGGCCAGGGTGTATCGGCTGGCGCGTTCGCTCGGCAGTCCGAGGATTCTCGGCCGCGACGAGCTCGCGGAAGTGGCCGCCGAACGTCGCAGGCGCCAAGAAGCGATCGCCGGCGTGGTCCGCGAGAACGTCGAATCGTGATAACGGGAGCAGACGCCTCCGACAGCTACCAGCCAAGCGGCTCCCGGTCTTGCGCCGCGCTCGCCCGATTGGAGCGCGGTAACCCAGAACGCTTTAGTAACGTTGACCCTTCCATTAACCGCCACCCGGACGTCCCAAGCCGGCAACCTCCGCGCTGGGCAGATTTCGTCGGGGCCCGTCCGAACTCTTGGAGCGTACGGCCGGGTGGCACCTTCGCTCAAGCGACGCGTCGAAGAGATAGACCTCTCGCTGGGCCGGTGGCTACAGTTCTGGCCACAAACCCGGTCGGCGCGACAGGCGAGGAACCCACAGCCGCAGGTCAAGCCCGATTTTCTGCGTGAGGTCTTCACAAGTGCCGCTGATTTGGCCGCACGTGGGCTGATCGAGCTCCCTCCCACGCTGTAGCCCTCCGGCGGGCACACTTCGTCCACAGCCCCGACGATCAGGTTCGTCGGGAGGTCCGTCCGTCGTTCTCCAGGCTCTCGATGCC
>DASPSK010000062.1:0-4955 GCA_035623975.1 Acidimicrobiales bacterium
CAGCCCGACAGCCCTAATCCGGTTCTACGCGTTGGAGTGGGGAGGGCCAAGTGTCGGTCGACCCTGTCGACAGGCTGTTCTCGCTAGGGCAGGGCCTACGATTTTCCCTGACCCCTCCGGCGGGTCGTGAGGTGCTGACGGTCAGGTCGTGCCGATGTTCCCGAGTTAGGTCGCTGCTTCGAGGACTACCGGCATGAGCTGGGCGAGGCTCAGCCGGACGAACACTAGGCCTTCCGGAGCGATCGAATAGCAGATCTGAGTGCCTCGCCTGCGGGTTCTCACGAGGCCGGCCTCGCGCAGCGTCTTGAGGTGGGCGCTCACCGTCGGCTGCGCCACAGCAAAGAGCTCGGTGAAGTCGCAGGCGCACGTCTCGGGGTGCTTGGCGAGCTCCCGCATGATCCCCAGGCGCACCGGATGAGCGAGCGCTCGGAGTGAGGCCACAGTCCGATCGTCGTGGGGATGGTTCATGACGCCAGCTTAGTGAGTTCCATCGATTCCAGTCTATATTGTGGATCGCCTATATAGTGCCACCAATGGAACCGCCGCCACGTGGCGCACGACGACCGGTCAAGGGACGAGGACGACTCCTCGTCGCCGTGGCGACCGACAGCGTGGGAACCGGCATCTTCCTCCCCTTCACCGTCCTGTACTTCGTCCACGCTGCCGGACTGACGGCACCGGCCGCCGGCGTGGCGCTCAGCGCGGCAGGCCTCCTCGTCATCCCGGCGCCGCTCGCGGTGGCACCCGCCATCGACCGGCTGCCGCCACGAATCGTGGTAGCAGCCGGCAACCTCATCAGCTGCGGAGCGTTCGCCGCCTACCTGTTCGTGCATAGCGAGTGGGCCGTGACAGGCGCCGCCGTCGCAGCCGGCGTCGGGCAGGCCACCTTCTGGACCGCGACCCGCGCGCTTATCGCGGACGTCGCAGGACCGGAGGAGCGCCGCTCCTGGTTCGCCCTCCAGAACGCCATCCGTAACGCAGGCTACGGCCTCGGCGGGCTTGCCGGAGCCGCCATCTTGACCTCGCACAGCCTCGGGTCCTTCAAGGCGTTGGCGGCCGCCGACGCCGCCTCCTACCTCGGAGCCGCGCTCTTGTTGATCTCGTGGCACCAGCCGGCCGGCGGTAGGCCGCCGAGGCCCGTAGGGCGGCGGCGCGTCCGCTCCTCGTACCGATCCGCCCTGGCCGACCGGCCGCTCCTCCGAATCAGCCTCATCAACACGATGCTCGTACTGTGCGCTCAGGTGCTCACCGTCGTCCTGTCGGTCTACGTCACGGGCTCCCTCCATCTCGGCGCCTGGATCGTGGGCGTGCTCTTCACCCTCAACACCGTGCTCATCGCCGGCGGGCAAGCACCAATCACGTCGGCAACCCGCCGCATCGCCCACTACCAAGTGCTGCGGGGCGCGGCGGTGATCTGGGCCGTCGCCTTCGGGCTCCTCTGGGCGGCCAGGGTGCTGCCTCTCGACGCCAGGGTCGGCGTGCTGGTCACCTCCATCGTCATCTTCACCGTGGCGGAGGCCTTGCAAGGCCCGGTGATCAACGCCATCGTCGTCGGACTCGCCCCCGAAGCGAGTCCCGGAGCGCACTTGTCCGTCTTCCAGCTCTCCTGGAGCCTCGGACAGGCGATCGCCCCTGCGGTCCTCCTCGGTCTGCTGGACGCCGGATCGGCGTGGTTGTGGGCAACAACTATCGGCGTCTGCCTCGCCGTCCTCGTGGCGCTCGGTCACCGGTCGCCGCTACCGAGCTCCGGGAACTCGTGATCACCGTGGAGAAGACGACTGAGGCCCGTACCCGCTCTCCCCAGTCATACGTGTAGAGTCCCTAATCCCATGGTGGGCCACTGGCTCACCATCGCCACCTTCCTCCCAACCGGAACTGCTCATCCACGCCGTCACGAGCAAACTGCGCCACTCGCCTGGCACGGCACCGCTCCCAACCCACAGGCGTGCAGAATCCGAGCTCATCTTCAAGAGAGGGAAACCAAACCTGCTGGCGTGAGCGCTATCGATATCTGCGCCATGTCCGGATGTTCTGCGTTCCCCGAATCACGACCAATGCCACGCCCGGTCTCGACGGCTGACCCCCGCACGATGGACAGAATAAGTGACCGACGCACCCCCTTCAGGTAACTCGGTCGGTCGGCGCCACCTCGGCACCCACCAGTGCGGCGAGGGCGCGCCAGTAGGTGGGATGTGGAATCCTCTTGCCCCGGCGGTAGTCCGAAGCGGACGCCTTGCCCACGCCGGCCGCTCCCATGATCTCCTTGAGGGGGATGTCTTTCAGCAGGGGGGTGATCTGCGCCTTGAAGTCGTCTCGGTTCACGACGGCGTTCGGGTGCTCGGCCCGCCACGTCTCCTGGGCGGAGCGGGAGGCGGCGATGGCAGCGCCTCGCTGGCGACGCACCTCTCGTGCCTGATTGGGCATCTGCTCCCAGCAGTGGGCACAGCGGAGGTGACGACTGCGGGCGAGCGGTCCTCCACAATCGACACAGGTGGCGAGCGAGTTGACGGCCGAACGAGGCGCGACACGTTGGCCCTGTCGGCGCGCATCGACTGACCTGGCAGCCATGGCCCGACCCATCTGCTTTCGGGCCAACACACGGGCTTGTGCGGCCCTCTGGTTGCGACCTGTGAGCGGCGTGTGCGGCTGCCATTTGCCCTCGACGGCACTTCCGACCAGGTGGGCGATCTGCTCCGCGTACGGAGCGACTGCCCTTGCCCACATCGGCATGCGGGCCGCCAGCTCCTGCACCAGATGCGGAGCGATCCGAATCGAACCGTCGCTGCGCTCGATGAAGTCCCGGCGGCTGAAGGTCCGCTCGGCGACGAGGTCGAGGACGAAGCGTTCGACCGCCGGGCGGACCGGTTCGAGCAGGTCGAAAGCGAGGTTGGCCCGTCTTGGCTCGTCGGCGTGGACGAAACCCAAAGCGGGGTGGAGACCTACTACCTCGCAAGCGAGCCGCGCCTCGACGCCGGCGAGCGAGTAGGCGAGGTTCAAGACGGCGTTCAGGGGACGTTCGGCTCGCCGGTTCGATGTTCCCTTCGTGAGGAGCGATCGCCGGCCATCGAAGACCGGCCAGTGGCTGGGTACTCGGCGCATGTCGGCAGGCAGGAAGCGAAGCGTCGTCGCCGGATGGCCGCACCACGTCTCGAAGAAACACGAGGCGGCCGACGCTTCCAGCTGTCGGCACTCGGCGACGTCGTCCGCCTGGTCGATCCCGTCTGCCAGACCGAGAATCGTCTCGGCCGAGTCGAGTTCGCCGAAGACTCCCTTCACGATGGCTGCCTGCCCGCGGAGCTTGGCGCCGAGCAACAGTCTGGCCGCCTCGACATCGAGGCCGGGCGGAGGGGCAGCTTGCAGCCGGATCAGCCGCGGATCGACGCTCCCGGTGGCGGGCGTGAGCAGCAGCTCAGCATCCTCGTCGATGAAGAGCACAGAGACGCCCGCCTCCTTGGCCCATCGGATCGCCCCGAGAGTCACAGCGCCCGACTCGGCACCCACGACCAACCGCTGCAATCGGGAGGTTGCCCGGTTCCAGGTCCGCTCACGTCGATACCAGCCCTCCCCGTCACGGGCACGCAGATGGCCAGAGAAGACGTCAACCTTGGCTCCGTGGCCGAGAACAACGGCGATCGTTGGACCTGCGGGATCGGACGAGAAGCCAGCCTCTAGGCCGCCAAGGACGTCGTCGACCGCTTCTGGCAAGAGAGGCGGCCCTTCGCGAACGATCTCGACCGGGCGGGGGGAAGCTACGTGAGTAGCGTCGGATGCGGCCATGGAGAGCAACCTCCTGGTCCAGCCCCCGGGGTGTTGACCGCACCGCCGGGGGCACCTATGTGCTGGCCGAACTCTACCTCTGCGCAGCTACAGGGCGCCGATGTTGTGGTCGATACGAAGCCTGGCGTTTCCGGGTAGCTGCCCGACGGTCGCGCCGGGCGAGCTCCTCGGCGTGGGAGTCGAAGCGGTAGACCACCTCGCCCCGGTCGGCGAGGTAGAAGCCGGTCGCCTGGGTCGGACGGGCGCGGGCCGCCGTTACCAGCCGCTCGATCGAGACGACCAGGCGACGGCCGCACTTCGAGCAGCGAAGGGCCACCCCACCGGCAAGCTCGTCGGGGACTTCACGTATCGTGGGACGCTCCGGCCGTGGCTTCTTCTTCTCTTCGGTCTGCCGCCTGGTAGAGGCATCGCGACCCTCGAGGGTGACAGTTGTCAGCATGGCACCCAAGCTAGGCAAGAACAGCCAGGAGTCCGTGAGGCACTCGTAGGCGGCGTCGGGCTGATCGTCGTCATGTCGTGGAGTCTCGTCAGGCGTCTCAACCAGCACTTGGAGGCGAGCCATCGGCGCTCGCACCCGATGCGAATACGCGCAGCTGAGGTGTTCGACCCACACACCACGGACATGATCGGGGTTGACGCTCACTGGACGGCAAAGTAGCATGCCGGTAGTTTCAGCGCGGTAGTTCGTGGGTGAGAACCCAGGCGGCCCTCCGTTACGGCGGTGGGCGGAGGTTCTCACGTGTCCACCGATGATCCTGATCTCTTCACGGTTGGAGAAGTCGCCGCCAGGCTCCAGCTGAGCCGTGGCACCGTCAACCGCTACGTCCAGTGCGGGGTGCTGCCCTCGGTACGGGTCGGCCGCAGCCGCCGTATAACCCGGCGCCAGTTCGCTGCTTTCGTCGAGCACCTTGAACGAGAGGGTGGCGTCCCGGCTGCTTGGCCGTCGCCGCCGCAGTCCCGCGGGTCAGTGCCATGAGGCCGCCCATCGCGAGTGCACCCCCGGACAAGCCGGGGGTGCTTCGACCACGACCCTTCCACAGATCATTGGCCGGGACCAAGGTACCCGGTCGTCCGCCGGGTTCCTTGCATGCCGGGCGCTGAGCGTTACGCCCGGGAGAAGGCCGCCCTCGCCAAGAAGGGCACGACCCCGTACAAGGAGCGGGTGGCGTCGGCCCGCC
>DASPSK010000068.1:0-2258 GCA_035623975.1 Acidimicrobiales bacterium
CACGGCTCGGCGTCAGCGACGACCTCGGCGACGGCGTCGGGGAGGGCGATCCAGTCTCGATCGGCGATGCCGACGTCTCCGACGGCTTGGGCGATCATGGCGAACGCCGCCATCTCGGCCGTCACCGTCTTCGTGGCCGGCACGGCCCTCTCCTCGCCCGCACCGAGGGAGACGACGGCATCGGCAGCGCCGGCGAGAGGGCTGTCGGCGTCGTTCGTGATGGCGATCGTCCGGGCGCCGGCCGAGCGCGCCCGCTCGAGAACGCTGGCGATCTCGGGCGTGCGGCCTGACTGCGAGACGGCGACGACGACGTATCCGGCGAAGTCCACCTCTGCTCGATACAGCAGGTGGACGCTCGGCGAGGCCGAGGCTACGGGCCGGCGGGTGGCGACCTCGAGGAGGTAGCGCCCGCAGGTGGCGGCGTGGTCGGAGGAGCCCCGGGCGACGATGACCGTTCCCGCCAGGGGAGGGCGAAAACAGGCGGCGACGGCAGACTGCAGCCCCGCCCGCCGCCGGAGCAGCCCGTCCAGCGTCACCGCCTGCTCGGCCATCTCTGCTTCCATCATCGTCCCGAGCGGAGGATGCAGGCTCACGCTCGGAGGTTACTGGGCTACCCGGCGGTTCTCGAAGTCGACGGGGAGGGGGACGACCTCGTGTGGGCGGACCGCAGGCGACGATCGAGGTGGTACTCGGTGGCGAGGGTGGCCAAGCGCTCCACCTCGGCCGTGCCTCGACTGGAGGGCTCGGTGAGCGCTCGGCGCAGCCCGCCCCCGAGAATCTGCCGGATGAGGGCGACGGCTTCGGGGGAGACGGCCTGCCCGCTTCGGCACGACCGGCACAAGAAACCCCCCACTGCCTCGTCGAAGGCCACCAACTCAACCGCCTCGCCACACGCCGCACAACGGTCGACGATGGGGCTCACGCCTTCGAGCGCCAGCAGCTTCCAGAGGAAGGCCCCGAGGAGGACGGCCCCCCCCTCACCGGCCAGCGTCGACAGGGCGCCCACGAGCATCTTGAACAGCTCCGGCATCGGATGGCGCTCGACGGCCACCTGGTCGACGGCCTCCAGCATGGTGAAGGCGACGGGCATCTTGTCGAGGTCTTCCCGGATCGGCCGGAAGACGTCGATGACCTCGGCCTGGGTGATGACATCGAGCTCGCGGCCCCTCCAGCACAGGAGGGAGACGTGCGTGAGGAGGTCGAGCCGCCCGCTGAGCTTGGACTTGGTCTTGCGCACGCCCTTGGCGACGGCCCGCACCTTGCCGTGCTCAGGCGTGATGAGCGTGATGATGCGGTCGGCCTCGCCGAGGCGCATCGTGCGCAGCACAACGCCTTCGTCCCGGTAGGTGGCCACCGCTTCCACGCTAGGGCGCCCAACCGGGGCGGCGGCGCTTTGCCCCCGCCGCCGGGCCGGGGCGACCATCCATGGGCACGTGGCCGGGCGCCGCACGGTCGGTTGCGACGAGAGCCGGCTCAGTCGACGAGCACCGGCTCAGTCGACGAGCGCCTCGCTCAGTGGCGGCTTCGCAGGCCGTGCAGCCGGCCTCCGAAGTAGATGAGGGCCACTCCCACGACGACGACCACGATCACTTGGAGCGCCCCGGGATCGCCCGCCTCCGCCAACACGACGACAAATGCCAGCACCACCAAGCCGAGCACAACCCCGGAGATGACGCCGATGTGATCCCAGAGACGCCGGCGCAAGGGCGCCCCGGGCTCTGCGTGGCGGTCGGGAGCCCGACTCATCGCTTCAGGCCCCCGTATCGCCGTTCCCGGCGCTGGTACTCGCGGATGGCCTCGAAGAGGTTCTCCCGCCGGAAGTCGGGCCAGAGGACCTCGGAGAACACGAGTTCAGAGTAGGCGAGCTGCCAGAGGAGGAAGTTCGACATCCGGAACTCGCCCGAGGTGCGCACGACGAGATCGGGGTCGGGCATGTCGGGCCAGTACAGCCGGTTGCGGATGGCCCGTTCGTCGACCTTCTCGGGCCGGAGGCCTTCGGCGACGATGGCGCGCACGGCGTCGACAATCTCTGCCCTCCCGCCGTAGTTGAAGCAGATCGTGAGCGTCATGCGCCGGTTGTGCGCCGTGAGGGCCGTGGAGTCGTCCATGTGGCGCAAGAGGCGTTTCGGCACGCGCCAGTCGCGCCGGCCGGCAAAACGGATGCGGACGCCCTTTTGCGCCAGATCGTCCCGGTGGCGCGTGAGGATGCCCTCGTTGAAGTTCATGAGGTAACGCACCTCGTCCGGCGGTCGCCGCCA
>DASPSK010000073.1:0-3449 GCA_035623975.1 Acidimicrobiales bacterium
CGGCGGCCTTTGCCTGGTACAAGGCGACATCGGCATCTCTCAGCAGCTCTTCGGCGCTCGGGCGTTGTCCGAAGGCGATGCCCACGGAGGCCTTGACTTCGTACTCGGCCGCTGGATTCTCGAGCACGAATGGTTCGCGAAAGACGTCGAGTATGCGTTCGGCGACAGAGACGGCCGCGTACCGCGATTGGTCGTCGTCATGTGCGCCGACCTCCTGGGTCAGCACGACGAACTCGTCTCCGCCCGGTCGACCCACCGTGTCGCTGTCCCGGAGCGCCGACTTGAGCCGCCGGGCCACCTCGACGAGCACCTGGTCGCCTGCGAAATGACCCAGGCTGTCGTTGATGTCCTTGAAGTCGTCGAGATCAACGAAGAGAGCGGCCGTGGCGAACCGATCGCGCCGGGAGCGGGCGAGCATCTGATTCGCCCGGTCGAGAATGAGGGCTCGGTTCGGGAGGTCGGTGAGCGAATCGTGGAGCGCTTGGTGGCGAAGCTGGGCCGTCAGCTCACGCTGTGTCTCTTCCGACTCGCGCACGTCGGTGACGTCCACGAAGACGGAGCCGACTCCGATGAGCTCCTGGCCTGAGCGTACGGGGTAGAAGCTGTTCAGCCACGTGTGCGGACGAGTATCGTCGTCGGCCGCGACGTTGGTGACGTCGAGGTTCAACACCGGTTCACCCGTCTCCAACACCCTCCGGAAGCCTGGCTCCAGTTGCGGCCAGAATCGCGGGATCACCTCCGCCATCTTCCGCCCGATGTGTTCATCGATCGGCACGCCGTTGATGGCGGCGGCCTTCTCGTTGACACGCACATACCGGAAGTCTCGATCCACGAAGCAGAAGCCAACCGGAGCCGTTAGCTGCAAGGCATCGAGCAGGCTGACGGTCTCGTTGAGCTCTCGGTCACGTTTGGCTTGCTCGGTGATGTCGCGTCCGGTGACCACGACCCCACGGATCGCCGGATCGTCGGTGTAGTCGGTGGAGACGGACTCGATGATCCGCCACTGACCAACCGAGTCCTGAACGCGGAGACGGGTGACGCCTTGCTCTCGGCTGTGGGTGGCGATCTGGTGCATGCGTCGCTGCATGAAGGCTCGGTCGTCCGGGTGCACTCTTTCGAGCATGGCCCCCTCGAAGTCCTCCCCGAGCGGCAGCGCAAGGAATCGTGCGGCCGCAGGGTTCTCGTATGCGAGCTTGCCTGCTCCATCAAGGACGAAGATCATGTCGGCCGAGTCACGCACAAGCGCACGGGCGAGCTCGAGACTCGGACGTCCGAAGGGCGAGGTGGCCAGCGAGCCACCTGTCGCGCCAGTATGTGCAGCCGATTCGCCCTCGGATACTCCATCCCGGTGAGGACTTGCCATACTGCTCCTAACGTGGTCGCCGCCAGCCTGGCCGGCATGTCGTGCGCATCAACAGATTGCGATCAAGCGTATTTGTTGAGGGGGGATCCACCACGTCCACTCGACACCGGCTGTTCGCGTCTCAGCCTGGCCGGTGCTGACTAAGCCGGCGACCGATAGGTCCAACACCTGAGGTCCGCGACCTCCGATTCTTGCGGTTGACGGACCTGCGAGAACGGAGACCACGGACGGATGGACGGAGACCTGCCGGGTCACGAGGTGGACGGCCGGCCCCGCTTGGGTAAAGGCCCGGCCCTCTTCGGCATTCGCCCGGCCTCG
This sequence comes from Acidimicrobiales bacterium, assembly GCA_035623975.1. Lineage (GTDB taxonomy): Bacteria > Actinomycetota > Acidimicrobiia > Acidimicrobiales > Bog-793 > JAKACA01. The sequence continues at coordinate 1,682 of DASPSK010000073.1, forward strand.
GAGAGCGCTCGACGCAGCAGCATCTCGACTTGGGCGTTCAGACTGCGGAACTCGTCGGCGGCCCAGCGGGCGAGAGCATCGTGGACGGCAGGATCCATCCGCACCAGTACCGGCTTGCGGTCACTCACGGATCACGAGTAGAGGGTGCCGGTGTTGACGACTGGCGAAGCCGGTTGGTCGCTGCAGAGTACGACCATCAGATTGCTCACCATCACGGCTTTGCGCTCCTCGTCAAGGTCGACGATGTCGCGCTCACGCAGTCGGTCGAGCGCCAGCTCAACCATCCCGACGGCGCCGTCGACGATGCGAGAGCGAGCCGCCACGACGGCGTTGGCCTGCTGCCGACGCAGCATGGCCTGGGCGATCTCGGACGCGTAGGCAAGATGGCTGATGCGCACCTCGACGATCTCTACTCCAGCGATCACGACGCGCTCAGCCATCTCGGCGGCGAGCTCGCCAGCAACGATGTCGGTCGCCCCGCGCAGGGAGACGCCCCCTTCACCAGGGTCGTCGTAAGGATGGGTGCTCGCCACGTGGCGTAACGCCGACTCGGCCTGGACGCGCACGAAGTTGAGGTAGTCATCGACGGCGAAAAAGGCACGCGAGGTGTCCGAAACCTGCCAGACGACAATGGCGGCGATCTCGACCGGGTTGCCGTCAGCATCGTTGACCTTGAGGTGGTTCGTCTCGAAGTTTCTGACTCGAACGCTCACGGTCCGCCGGTCAGACAGGGGTAGGACCCACGACAGACCGGTCCGGCGGACCGTGCCGGCGTAGCGTCCGAAGAACCGCACGACCCTCGTCTGGCCGGGCTGCACGATCGTGAGCGAGGCCAAGACGATGACGCCTACCGTGATCGGCACAACGGTGACGGCCTTGACGGAGCTATGGGCGGCAAAGACCGCCCCAACGATGCAGGCGGCGACTACGAGAAGGCCCAGCCAGCCGCTGATGGCCCAGGCTGGCCGCTCGTGGATGTCGACGCTGGCTTGCGGGCGACCGACCGGAGTTGCGGTGGGATCGGTGTGCGGCTCGACAGGCTGGCTCATGTTTCCTCCTGAGAACGTCATCCAACAAACTGATATTAAATGATATCACTTTTCTCCCACGCGGGCAAGGGCCTGTTGCTCGGCAGAAACAGCAGTGCTTCGGGGTGAGAGCCGTGCGGACGGTTGAGGGCCGAATAGCTTCTGACCTTCAACGCGTCGCCGTTTTCGGCCGTGCGCGTTGTCAGATCGGACTGGTGTTCACACCTTGGTTAGCTCTCCTGCCGGCCCGCCGAGCCCTCGGTGCCACGACGACGTCGCCGTCGTCTGTCACGAGAACGCGTACGGCGCCACCGAAGTGTGCCGCCAGCCGGTCTTCTCGCAACACGTCGACCGGCGAACCTGATGCTGCGATGCCGCCACCCGACAGGAGCACGAGCCGGGTCGCGAACTCGGCAGCCAGTGTGAGGTCGTGCAGGGCGGCGAGGATGGTGAGGCCGCGTTCCTCGCGGAGGTCGTCGAGGAGATCGAGAGCGTCCACGCGCCGCCCGAGGTCGAGGGCGCTCGTCGGCTCGTCGAGCAGGAGCACGGGTGCCTCCTGAGCCAAGGCGCGGGCGAGCAGCACCCGTTGCATCTCACCCCCCGAGAGCGTGGCAAGGCGGCGCCCGGACATCGCCGCCAGCTCCAGGCGCTCGAGGAGCTCGCCGCACACTCGCCGGTCGGACGCCGACTCGAAGCCGAAATAGCCGATGTGGGGCGTTCGGCCCAAGAGGACGTACTCC
>DASPSK010000079.1:0-2481 GCA_035623975.1 Acidimicrobiales bacterium
CGCGGGCACGTACGAACTGCTCTTGGAGCTGCAGGTGGCCACGGAGCAGACGTCGGGGTGGCACTCCGTGCCGACGGCCACCACCCCCTCGGCGAGCATGGAAGTCGCCGAGGTGCAGGCGTACTCGTGACCGCCTGCTCGAGCATGGCGACAGACGATGCTCGCGGCGGCCACCGATGCGGTCGCGCGGAGCAGGACCGAGTGCCAGTCAGCGGTGGAGATCTTCCCGTATGAGTCCCACCACGAGGCACCACGACCACCCATGAGGACCGGTGGGCCCCCGGCTCCAGGAATTCGACGAAGTAAGAGCGTGAAGTTGATCGTGCGTTGATATTTCTCCAAGCTCGTTTGACTCCTGCACCGCCGACCCTCACGGCGTCCCCGTCGCCGCCGAATCGATGGATGGCGTCGTCATTCAGGGTGCGCTCGGACAAACGAACGCGCGAAGTGATTTCCCGCTAGGCCGGTCAGGCAGGTAGCATCTCGCATGATGCCAGCGAGCCAAGAAGTGGGCGCGGTTGTCATCGGCGCCGGCCCATATGGCCTCGCCGCTGCCACGCATCTGACAGAACGAGGCGTCGAGCACCGCGCGTTTGGCGTCCCGATGAGCGGGTGGCTCGACCACATGCCAATCGGGATGTTCCTCAAGTCGACAGCTCGTGATTCGAGCATCGGCTCGCCGCATCCGAAGACGGGGATCGGAGCTTGGTGCGCGGCCGCCGGCGTCGACCCCTATGACCTGAACGGCGGCGAAACCCCGATCCCCGTCGCCGAATTCATCGAGTACGGCAGGTGGTTCCAAGAGCGGGAGGTGCCCGAGCTCGAGCAGGAGCAGGTCACCAGCGTCGCTCGCTCGGGGTCCAGATTCGAGGTCGAGCTCGCCTCCGGTGAGCGGCTCAGGTCGGCAACGGTGCTCGTCGCGGTCGGCACGGCGCCGTTCGCTTACGTGCCGCCAGAGCTCCGGTCGTGCCGCGGCGCGGAGTGGGCGTGCGGGCGCATCAGCCATTCGAGCGATCACCACGATCTTTCCGGATTCCGTGACAAGAGCGTCGCGGTCATCGGAGCGGGTCAGTCGGCTCTCGAGACTGCCGTGCTGCTCCGCGAAGCCGGTGCCGAGGTGCATCTTCTCGTCCGAGAGTCCACTGTCCCCTGGGGTGGACCTCCGCCTCCGGCCGACCCGGGCCTCCTGCACAAGCTTCGGACGCCTCCATCGCAGTTGGGCGACGGCTGGACGAACCTGCTCATCACACGTTACGCCGCGGCCTACCGTCTCCTCCCCGATCGGGTCCGACTGGCCGGCGTGGAGAAGATCCTCGGTCCATTCGGAGCGTGGTGGCTGAAGAGCCGGTTCGAGGGCACCGACGTCCGCCTCCAGACCAGGCTGGCCGCCGCCGGCCCGCACGCTGACGGGGTCCGGCTGGATCTCATCGACCAGGACGGCACGCACTCGCAGCTCGATGTTGACCACGTCATCGCCGCCACGGGCTATCGAGTCGATGTGCGCGCTCTGGATTTCCTCTCGGCAGAGCTCGCCGGCTCGCTCGCGACGCTCGAGGGATCACCGCGGCTGACACGTGGTTTCGAATCGTCAGTGCCGGGTCTCTTCTTCAGCGGACTGGCGGCGGCTGCCACCTTCGGCCCGATGCTGCGTTTCGTCTGCGGCTCCGCCTTCGCCGGTCCACGGGTGGCCGACGGCGTGATCGCCCGCCTACGGACCGGCTGAGGAGCGGGACCGCAGCGCCCTCAGCCGAAGCCGGACCGATTCCGCCAACTGCCGCACGATCATGACGAGGAGCGGCCGCAGGTCGTCCAGGCTGAACCAAGCGAGCCTGAGACGGGTCGGCGCGCCCGGGATCTCGGGAGGCGGCGGCTCCTTCCGGTAATACCGGGAAGCCCCCACACCCAGGTTCTCCACGAAGAACCGCTCTCCTTCGACTTGGCGCCCGGGGCGCAACGCGCGCCCAGAGAGGTCGAGGTGCATCGCCCTCACGACGTCGACGCCCCCATCGTCCTCGAACATGCGGAATTGGGCGCCGACACGAGGGTTGAAGTCGAGCAGGAGATAGGTGCCGGTCCTTCGGTCGTATCGCCAGTCGGTGTCGAAGATGCCGCAGTAGCCGATGCGCCGGCACAGGTCGCGCACGGAGCGCTCGATCTCCTCGTTGCTCTCCGTTCGAGCGTAGGCGGTGGCTCCGGCACGTGCGGGCCACGACCAGAGCTTGCGGCCCGTGTAGATACGGGCCACGCTCGACGATGCCGTGCAATAGCCGTGGGCGAACCAGTCCTCGGCATCGTCGTCGGGCACGTACTCCTGCACGACGACGTCGGAGCCCTCGGGCGAACGGTCGAGCGCCGCTCGCAGTCGTCGCACCTCCTCGCCAGTGCGCACCACGGTGCTGCCCGTGAGGACCGGGCGGGCCAGCCGGCTCCACGGATCGCTCGGCTTCACCACGACCGGGAGCGCCAGGTTCGCCACGGTTG